>JAIBAF010000020.1 GCA_019695335.1 bacterium | reverse complement strand
AATAAAGGTAATTTGAAAATGGCATTGCAAACCTTCATAGACATTATAAAATTAATACCCGAAATTTTATTACTATTTGGCAAAAAAAAAGAAAAGGCGGTTGATGCGTTGGTGAGCTTACGAAATGCAATTAGAGAAACAAGAAAATTTATAGCAGAAAGCGGCTATGAGCCAAACACTGATTTAAGCATGCTTTGGCTGGATGCTTTTGGCAAGATTAAAAAGGCAGGTATTTATTCTGAAAGTGAGTTCCCTGATTCTTTGTACCATAAGGCGAGATTTTGGGAAAACCCAAAAATGTGGCTTAGAGAATCAGGCTCTTTGGAACTCATTCCAACTTTAATTCAACTTGAAAACGAATGTGATTTACTCTTTGAAAAAATAAAATAGTAATGGCCCGACCAATTCACACAGAAGTAACATTCGAAACCGCCATAGTAGATTACCTGACCAAATGCGATTGGCTTTCAGGTCGCGCGGAGGACTTTAATCGGGAAACCGCTCTGGATGAAAAGAATGTTTTGGCTTTTCTCCAAGATTCACAGCCGAAAGCATGGGAAAATATTAAAAAACTCTATCAAGCCGATACCTCCGCAAAAGTCATTTACCGCCTTTGCAAAGAATTGGAATTACGTGGCTCGCTTGATGTCATTCGCAATGGTTTCACCGATAGTGGCGTGCGCTTCAAGATGGCCTATTTCAGACCTGAAAGCGGGCTGAATCCCGAAACGATTGCGCTGTACAATAAAAACCGCCTTATCGTTACCCGGCAAGTTCACTACAGCACCAAAAATGAAAACTCCATTGACTTGCTTTTGAGTTTGAACGGCTTGCCCGTTGCGACCGTCGAGCTAAAGAATCCATTCACCGGGCAAGACGTGACGAATGCTGAAAAGCAATATATGTATGACCGCGACCCGCGCGAATTGCTGTTTCAATTCAAAAAACGCGCGTTAGTTCATTTTTCTGTTGACCCCGACCAAGTTTATCTGACCACAAAATTGGAAAGCGAGCGTACCCGTTTCCTTCCTTTTAATAAAGGCTTTAATAACGGCGCGGGCAATCCGCCGAACCCTGACGGCTACAAGACGGCCTATTTGTGGCAAGAAATCTGGCAAAAAGACAGCTGGATGGATATTATCGCCCGTTTCCTTCATTTACAAGTGGAAGAAATTACCGTAGATGGAAAAAAATTTAAAAAAGAAACTATGATATTTCCGCGTTTCCACCAGTTGGAATCTGTACGGAAAATGACAGCCGATGCCAAAATATACGGCGTAGGAAAAAATTATTTAATACAACACTCAGCCGGAAGCGGTAAAAGCAATACGATTGCATGGCTGGCGTATCATTTATCGAGCCTCCACAATAAAGAAGATAAACGCGTTTTTGATTCGGTCATTGTCGTGAGCGACCGGAATGTCTTAGACCAGCAATTGCAAAACACGATTTATCAATTTGAACACAAAACAGGCGTTGTTCAGTGCATCAAGGAAGATTCAAAACAATTAGCGGAAGCTATTACCGCAGGGACAAGCATTGTCATTACAACATTGCAGAAATTTCCGTTTACGCTCGACAAAATTAAAGACCTGCCAAAGCGGAATTACGCCATAATCGTTGACGAAGCCCACAGTTCGCAAGGCGGCGAAGCCAGCAAAAAGATGAAAGAGGTTTTGTCTGCAAAGTCTTTGGAAGACGCGGAGGTTGAAGATGGAATAGAAATGGAAGACGGCGAAGATGAAATTCGTAAATCTATGATAGCGAGGGGCAAACAACCGAACCTTAGTTTCTTTGCTTTTACAGCTACACCCAAAAACAAAACGCTGGAGGTTTTCGGAGCGAAGAATAACAACGGAAAACCGGAGCCGTTTCATCTCTATTCCATGCGGCAAGCTATTGAAGAAAAATTCATTCTGGACGTATTGCAGAACTATGTAAGCTATAAAACATATTTTAAACTCTCGAAGGCCATCGAAGACGACCCTGAACTGAATAAGAAAAAAGCCAGCCGGGCAATTGCGCGTTTTGTCTCTCTGCACCCGCATAATCTGTCCCAAAAAACAGAAGTAATGGTTGAACATTTCCGGCAAGTGACATCGAAAAAAATTGGCGGTAAGGCCAAAGCAATGGTCGTGACCAGTTCACGACTTCACGCTCTGCGTTATTACTTGGAATTCAAAAACTATATCAAAGAAAAGAATTATTCGCATATAAAAGCTTTGGTTGCTTTTTCAGGCAAGGTCATTGATGAAGGCTATACGGAAGGCGTGTCGGAATCTGAACTCAACGGATTCGGCGAAAAGGAATTGCCTGACAAATTTAATACCAGTGAATATCAAGTTTTGTTGGTAGCCGATAAATATCAAACGGGATTTGACCAGCCCCTCTTGCATACTATGTACGTGGATAAGAAACTTTCCGGTGTAAAGGCCGTGCAAACGCTTTCAAGGCTTAACCGGACTTGCATGGGAAAAGAAGATACATTCATTTTAGATTTTGTAAACGATACTGATACGATAATCGAGGCATTTCAGCAATACTACGAACAGACTGGCTTGGCAGAGACTACCGACCCGAATCATTTGTATGACTTAAAAAATAAACTCGATGCCGCTCAAGTCTATTTTCAATCAGAAATAGACGCATTCGCATCAGTCTTTTTTAAACGGGATGCTTCCCCTACCAAAGACCAAGCGAAGCTTTACGCATTGACAAGTCCGGCGAAAGACCGTTTTTCAAATTTAAAAACTGAGGAGTTGAAAGATAGTTTCAAGAAATCCTTGATTTCATTTGTAAGGCTTTATTCTTTCTTGTCTCAAATCATGCCTTTCCAAGATGTGGAATTAGAAAAATTCTACTCGTATGGACGTTTATTATTGAATCGCCTGCCCAAGACTGATGCAAGCGAACGGCTAAAATTAGATAATGATGTGACGTTGCAATATTATCGCTTGCAGAAAATAAGCGAGGGTGGTTTAGTCATGGAAAAGATGGGTGAATACAATCTTAAGCCTATGACCGAAGCCGGAATTTCAAGGGATAAAGAAGAAAAAGCAAAGTTATCACAAATTATTGAAGTATTGAATGACCGTTTTGGAATGGAACTGGACGAAGCGGACAAGTTATTTTTTGACCAAATTGAGACGGAATTACTAAAAGACGAAACTCTCATGAAGCAGGCTCAGACCAATTCAATTGAGAATTTTAAATTCGGATTTGAAGACAAACTCATTTCGACGCTTATTGACCGCATGGAAGATAACCAAGATATTTTTCAGCGAATCATGGAGAACACTTCTATCAAAGAAACCGTAGCTGACGTTATGCTCAAGAAGATTTACGAGAGGTTTAATACGAAGTAAAAAATTCTCTTGGCAAAGATTTCGCTAATAGGCTTGAGTGACAAAATCCATGAAGACTTCTTTATTTTGTATGTATAAGGTAAATCCAGTTTTATCTCATAACATTCCATTATCATTCGAAAATCCTACGCAACTCCCAATATAATTACACTTACAAAAGGTAGCTTGTATTAATTTGCACTAAAAAAACGCTTTGAAAAAAAGGCTTTGAGACTGAACGATATTTGTTTATCTTATTCAAGACTGAACAGTATTTGTTTGTATTAATTGATAAACACCGTGTTGTTCTTTGAAATACAGGGATGGAGTGAGAAATGGGAGATATGAGGTCTTGCCTATCTTTTGTATTTTTATTCAGAGAACAAAGGTGACTACTTAGTAATTTAAAAAATAACAATAAAAAAAGGTGCAGAAGAGTTGTATAGACTCTTTTTCACCTTTTTTTTTTAAGGAGAAAAAATGGATAAATGTAAATTTCTTAGTGTCAGCGAGGCTGCGAGTTACTTAGGCTACTCAAAATGGACTATTTACGACCTTACGCGTAATCGCCGGATTAAATATTACAAAGGCAAGCGATTTATAAGATTTCTTCAAGAAGACTTGGATAGATTCCTTGAGGTAAAATATTTACCAATTGACGTTTTAAAATCAAAATATAACTAAATAAAAAAAGCGGCCTCAGTATCAGTGAGTTCCGCTTTTTAGAAAGAGTACCAAATGCGCACATATTCTACGCCAAAAATGGGACTGATGCAAGAGTCATTTTCAAATCGGTCTCAGATTGAAATTACGAGTTCAGGAATTGTTAATTGGCATGACGGCAAACAATCCCGTAATATCGGCTGGATAATTGGAACAACATTTCACTGCGAACGCCTTCCGACAAAACATCTCCACAGAAAATCCAATGCCTACGGCTTCAATTACGAGCTACTCAAAGGCAGTTCATTTACAACAATCATAATCCACCTACCCTTTGGTAAGTTCCTTCAAACAAGTCGAGAGACTGTCCTCCGCAAAGGGTTTTTTATGCAGTTTTCCGGTTTTGAAAAGCAGATTTTTTTGAAAGTTAACGACTTCGGAATTGATAAGGAAGTACCTTCAGAAATAGTCATGTCATCTCAATTAGAGATATTTTAAGAAATGCGGATTCACGTTGAACTGTCAAAGGAAATAATCAAACAAAAGCTTTATAAACCATTTAGCTTTTGGATAGCTGCCCGATACTTATTTCCAATCGGAAAATTTACTCCCAGCTTTACCAATATGAACACTATGGGGCAACTAATGAATCGGAAGGAAAGAACAGTCAGAAAGTATCTGGCAATGGCGAAATCATTGCATTGGGTTCGCCCCGTCGATTCTGCTGGCTGTTATTACTTTACGAGCTATCAGAGGCTTTTGTATGATTTTTCCATTGAATCTGCTTCCTGCTTCAATTTCAACGTGGAGGATTTGCCTCTCATGAAAGAGATATTTTTTTCGGTCAATATTGAGCATTTAGTAAAGTGGCGGAGGCATCATCATGGCAAGGGCACACACGGCGCGAGGTTTTATACTTTGCGCCAGTCCTTCAATAAACGGGATAGCTTAAGCGTTGACGCGCTTGAGCCTCACTATACGCCTGATATGCTCTCCGTCCGCTATTTACAGAAGATGTTCAATATATCGGCTTCGACCATCCACAACAGGAAACTGAAAGCATCAAATTGTAGTCTTTTGAATTACGCTCATAATCAGATAAAAATTGATTGTTCGGATAACCGAATTGTTACAGGCCTTCGCGCTTTTCACCAATTGGGAAGCCGGATAGTTTATAAAGACGGGCAATATTTTCTTAATCTGAGCGATTCATTCAAGTTTGAACGGCCAACTAAGTTTTTTTCATCGCCTATTCGGTGCTCCAAAAAGGATTTTTTGCGCAATACGCGCGTACGGGAGAAATAGCCTATGGTTCTAATCTACTTTAATATTTCTAAAAAAGGAGTAACCCTTATAAATCCCGTATCATTCGTTCAGATTTGTGCATTTCTGTTTCGTGTGGTATTGGTCGATAAACCCATAAAGTAGTTTAAAGTAGTATGCTTTCAAGGTTAAAAAGTGAGTTTTCCGCCGCCATAAAAACTATCGTAACTCCCCTTTTTTCTGGACTCAAAAAATTAATATTTGCTTTCAGTTTGAACTTGCTCTCGTAATCTTCAAACCTTATCTTAGAATGTGCTAAACTTCCACGTCAAAAAAAACTTTATTAAGAAACCGTTGGCGATTAGCGGCTGTGGAAGGTCTTGCACGTTGTCAGCGGTTTTTTCATTTTACAAAGGTAAAATATCAAGTCACAGTGCCCCATTTAGTGCCGCAAAGGGTAAGAGCTTGACCGTAGGTTTAATAAATTCCGTAGCTCAGCTGGATAGAGCATCTGCCTTCTAAGCAGAGGGTCACAGGTTCGAGTCCTGTCGGGCCTACTTTTATCGACAAATCTCATTACAGCTCTCTAAAACTAAGGTATTTTCCCAATAACGTACCCGGCTAATATTGAAATAACTGATTTGAAAGTTAATAAACTTAAGGTTTTTTTATAAAATAAAATATTGACTATTAGATAATTAATTTTTAACATTTCGATGACACAATTAGGTCAATAACAACTGAAAAGCAGTCGTTATAACCAAATTCAGACCCAAACGGGGTAGTTAAAACTACCTATCTTTGCTTTCCTACATTCATTAATTTTTTAAAAAACACCTTTCATCTAACACAAGTATCCGTTGGATGAAATGAATTAACTTTCAAGGAATAATATGAATAATTTAATTCTTTCCTTGATCCGTTATTTTCTTTTTTTCATTTCTTTTGTAATCACGACTTGCACCTCAAGTCATTCAACGAAAACATTCCAGAATGAAAGTGATTACAGAACCTTAGCGACTTCAAAATTTCAAGGACAATTTGACGTATTGTTTAATAGCGACTCCACCTATGTCCTTTGCAGCCATTCATCAAAACCTACCGCTTTAAATCCCAAGAAAAGTGTCAGTTTTTTTATTTATAGCTTGTCTGAAAAAAAGATAGTCTATGAAGAATCCATTGCCGACGGAAGTGTGCGTTGGACAAGTCATAACGAAGTCGAAATACTTTCAAAAACCGGGCACATGACATCGGAGAACGAATCCGGAGTCCACCTATTTATTTTCAACGTATCTCATCATACTAAAAAGCAAATAGATCAAAATTCGCGCGATCAATAAGTATTCATAGCATCCTAATCACTGAATAAAGGAGAGAGTTATGAGACAACGTTTTCTATGGTCAACCGGACTATTATTGACCGGAATTGTACTGTGTGTCGGTCTTGTTGGTGTGATCGAAAAGCCGATGCCGAACAATACACCGATGGCTTTCATACCAAACAATTTATTGCCAACAAAAAAGCGGGTTCAAAAACATAAACAAGAAAATCATGAAAGTGACAATCCCGAAGGATTTGTCCAATTTCAGCATGATATCCGAACCAAAGACGGACAATCGACGCCCGCATACATATCCAATTATAGAATCAAAGAAATGATCAAAGCGGGAATCTTAAGTTCTGATGCTTCAAGCCAAACATCGAGAAAATTGTTGAAAAGTTTCGATGCGTTGCCTTGGGTGGAGAGAGGCCCGGCTAATGTGGCCGGCCGTACGCGCGGACTGATTATCGATCCGGATGATGCGACGGGTAACACATGGTTTACGGGATCCGTTTCTGGCGGTGTTTGGAAAACTACCAATTCCGGTGCATCGTGGGAAGCCAAAGCTCCTAATCTGCCTAATTTATCGGCCACTTCTCTGGCGATGGCTGCATCCAATCACGATGTGATTTATATGGGTAGCGGCGAAGCGTTTACCGGAAATGGAAAAGGTGACTTTTATACCTATAATTCCGGCGACGGCATTTTTAAATCGACAGATCACGGCGAAACATGGTTTCAATTAGCCAACACGGCCGGCAATTCTCATTTCAAATATGTTAACCGTGTCATCGTAAGCCCAACAGATGAAGATTTAGTATTGGCTTGCACCACAGACGGCATTTACCGCTCGATTGACGGTGGCGATAACTGGGATCAAGTTTATTCCAGTTCCAATTCAGTTCAACATATCATCGCCAATCCGTTAAATTTCAATACACAATATGCATCGGTCAATGGTTTTGGCGTCGTGCGTTCATTTGACGGTGGTCAAACCTGGGCCAGTGCCAAAACCGGTATTGGGGGAGTAAGCCGACTTGAATTGGCCATTACTGCTCTAGATACTAATCGAGTTTTTGCCGCTGCTGAAGTCAGTAACAGTACTTGTGATTTATATGTGAGTGATGATCGTGCATCCACTTGGCTACTCGCCAAGAGTACTGATGGCAAAAATTGGTTAGAAGCCCAAGGTGATTACGATAACACAATTGTCGTTCACCCCTATTCAAAGGATACTGTTTTTGTTGGCGGTGTTGTAATGCTGAAAATTGGTTTAACGCCTGTCATTGATACGGTACTTGTACGAACGGCCGATACAATTGGTACATCATCATTCCTGACATTTACTAATTTCGGGCTGGGACATCTAAACGGCGGTATGGGAACAGGATTTGGCGGTTTCGGAAGCACTAACCCTACAAATTTGGCTGCGGCTGATACAACGTTTGATGTAGAAATTCGTTTCGGATCTGGAATTACTCAAAAAGCACATCGTTTTATGACTCAAAGCAAAGGAGCCGGACAAACAACCGCCCAATACAGTTATCTGGATTATGTTGACGTTCCATTTCAGGCATGGGATATTACAAATAACAGGCAGTTAATGATTTCATTCCGCGATGAAAAACGTGATGGAGCATGGGATTTAAGTCCCTCATCTATTGACTCAATCTCATCAACATTTAGAGAATACACTTTCATTCATGCCGTCACTTATAGTTCATCGGTTGCAGATCCTAATATAGCTGTTACCGGAGGCATCAAATACAAAGAAGTTTGCGAATTTGGCCCTCGGCCGCCTACAGATACAACTCCTTGGAATCCAAATAGTTTGCCAAATTCAAAAATAATCTTTACTGCACTCAAGAGTACAGCATCACGAAACAGAACAAACATTACAGTATCCAATCCCTATAATTTTCCACCTTATAATACTAAATATGGTTTTATAAATGGAAATGTTCACGTCGATCACCATAATTTGGCTGTTATACCCGTCGATCAGGCAACCAATAGTTTCAAAATCGTCAATACCAGCGACGGTGGAATTGCTGCTTCTACCAATAGCGGTAAAACATGGACAATCGATCAGACGACCGTTATTGGATATAATACGACTCAGTTCTACGGAGTCGATAAGAAGACGGGAGCGTATGAATTTATTGGTGGTACTCAGGACAATGGTACATGGAAATCGCCTGCAGGGTCAACCTCTACAAATACGTCTTCGTGGACTCGAGAATTAGGCGGTGACGGATTTGACGTAGCGTGGAATCCCGTACGAACCAATGAAGTTTTGGGAACGATCTATAATAATGCAATTTATAAATCAACTGACAACGGAACATCTTGGTTCGACGCCACCAGTGGCCTGACGGATCAGGATAATCTCGGACCTTTTGTTACACAAATTGGCCGTTCGAAACAAGATCCCGACCTTATCTTTGCCGCCGGAGCCAGCGGCGTGTGGAGATCAGACGATTTTGCGAATACGTGGAAACTGAGTACCGTCAGCACCGCTAATTGGGGTTTTAACGGGAGTATTCATTTTGTAAAGATCGGACAGAAAAATCCCCAAATTGTCTGGGCAGGTGGACGTATGTCCGCGTCAGGAAAAATTCAGGTATCAATCGACGGTGGACTTACTTTTACAGCCACTAATAATTATACGACTGCAACCTTGGGCCGGCTATCAGGGTTAGCGACACATCCGACAGAAGATTCAACTGCGTTTGCTCTATTTTCTTTTGCCAATTCTCCGAAAGTATTGCGAACAACCAATCTCGGACAAACGTGGGAAGACATTTCCGGATTTGGCGCTAATTCATCAAGTAGCAATGGGTTCCCAAATGTAGCTGTGTATTGCTTGCAAGTTATGCCGCATAACTTGAATGAAATCTGGGTGGGAACAGAAATCGGATTATTCATATCGACAGACAATGGTGCAACGTGGGCTTTTGCCAACAATGGACTTCCGCCAGTCTCGATCTGGCAACTCAATATAGTCGATGATGATGTAGTCGCTGCAACATTTGGCCGCGGAGTTTGGTCAGTGAATATACCCGATATCCCGACATTACCGGTAGCCACTTTAGCGCCACGAATCAATTCATCGGGCCAAAATCCGAACGGAAAAGTAGCAGTCAATGTCAGTTTGCGCTCGGCATACGATTCAACATCGGTCATAATTAATCAGGTTAAAATAGCAACCATCGGCACTAATACAGTCAAGGACACTGCTTTGGAAGTAACAACTCTGATCTCCGGCAATGTACCGGTCCAGATTGTATCCTATAAGAACGGAAATACTTACAAATCTTATGCGCAAACTATCCAAATCATTCAAGCCAATGCTCCTCAAACAAAATATGTCAACAACTTCAATTCCGCCAGCAGTGATTTTACCGGTAATGGTTTTTCCATCACAGCACCCTCAGGATTTTCTAATCCGGCTATTCACACAGCTCATCCCTATAGCGACAATCACGAACTTATTTACCAATTGAACGTCCCTGTAATTGTTGCAACGGGAACATCTAAATTAGTCTTCGATGAAATTGCGTTAGTGGAACCTGGTGATCCAGGGACTGTTTTCGGGGATCCTAATTTTTGGGATTACGTCATTGTGGAAGGTACAGCAGACGGTATTACATGGATACCTCTAGAAAACGGGTGGGATGCACGCCTCCAATCAGTCTGGGTAACAGCTTTCAATAACAACGCAAACGGAACGCCTTCGCTTTTCCGCCGACATGAAATTAATTTATTAAGCAAATTTTCTGCGGGAACGCCAATTTTTATTCGTTTTCGTCTGTTTGCCGATGAAGCCACTAATGGATGGGGATGGGCCATCGACAATCTCAATATCAATGGTGATCAGACTTCACCCAGCCTCGTATTGGGAGTTCTGGCCTCACCAGTTGTCAATGTGATTCGTTTTGCCGTGGGAGCCGATGAAAGCATTATTTCCGTTGCCTTATCGGTTAATTCCACTTCGATTACTTTGACAAAACAAGGTAACTTATATTTTGGAAATTATACGATTACGACTGTCGGCAGCCTCAACACGACAGTTTCAGCCACGGATTCGACGCTTAATCCATCCAGTTTTTCACGTTCGTATACAATTTCGCAATTGTCCAAATCCACTTCATATCATAACTATTCATTCAGTGGAAAAGGTAACGGATACATTTTATTAGGCCAATCCATGGCACTGAATGTCCCGCCAAACTTAAGGTTAATCGGATTGCCTGTGGACGTCGCTGTAACGGGAAGTTATGCTGACTTGAAAGCGGAATTTTCCTATGACGCAGGTACGGTGCGTATAGAGTATACGGATTTCGATGAAGCTAAAATTGGATTATATCAATATACCAACGGTACATGGCAATATGCCGGCGGAATGGGCGACAAAGGAAAAGTTGCCGCTGCTGTAACATCGAATCAGATCGCCGTATTTTACAATCCGGATTTTGATGCAACACCTAAGGACTTTGCGTTGGAAAGAAATTATCCGAATCCATTCAATCCAACAACGAATATCCGTTACTCCGTTCCGGCTGAAAACAGAGTTGTCATTAAAGTATACAATATGCTTGGTCAGGAAGTCCGTACTCTGGTCAATGATGTCAAACCGGCTGGTAAATTTGAAGTGGCATGGGATGGAAGGAATAATGCAGGTCAGAGCGTTGCAAGCGGCGTATACATCTACCGCATGGAAGCCGGCCAATTCAACAAAGCTCAGAAAATGCTTTTTATCAAATAAAATGCGTTAAAAAAAATATTGGAGACTATTATGAACAAAATCAAATATCTCAGCATGACCTTGATGGTTGTATGGAGCTTACTAAGTTGCGGTGGCGGCGGTGGTGGTTCGGATTCAACCCCCATCGATGACGCCAACAATCAATTCAATTCAGGCAATTATGCCATCGCCTTGCAAGCGTACGTTAATTTAATTGCTAGCGAAGGAAGCCCTGCAAGAGTGGGCGCTGGATGGTGTCAAATTCGGCTGAAAGATATTACTTCGGCAGCAACTTACTTCTCCGATGCAGCTGCCGATTCTTTGATAGACGGATATGCAGGATGGAGCTTTGTTTTATGGGCGCAAAACAATCCTCAGGAAGCCATTGACAAAGCCGATTTTGTTTTGACAAAATCTCCCAGTTATATCTTTAGCCTCGATACGGACATAACCGCCGACGAACTAATATGGATTCAGGCTGCCAGCTACCTTCAACTTGAAGATTATTCATCGTGCTATGATAAAATCAAAGCTCTCGATTCTTCGTACACTGTGAATTTGAGTGATCCTAACATCGAAGATTTACTACTTCAAAAATTGACGTCTCTAGGATCGGCATCTCAAATCTAATATCTTAGAAAATCATTCAAGTCAAAAGAGACTGTTTCTAAACAGAAACGGTCTCTTTTTATTTTTCCATTGATCGGCAAACACAGCCTGACTACTTTATTTTAATTCAAATTCCTGATTTCAAGCTCTTACATTGTGATAGTCTTATGAAATTTTTGTTCCTTCTGCTTCTGATGGGTTTTAATCTTCTCTTCGCGCAATTTCCATCTGTCAAACCTTCCCAAAAAACAGACCGTGCTCTGGACGCCATGAAAAACGAACCAAGCCGCTATCCGGTTTACGATAATACAGTCATGATCAGGCTTCGCCAGCAATGGTTTCTCGCACCACGAAGCATTCACGGTTTTTTCCCACAAATGCATTACATGAAAGTCAATCAATTCGTCGCTGAAAAGCAACGTTTGAATAAATCGACTCAATCCCAAACGTGGGTTCCGGTCGGTCCTGCCGCCATCGTCAATACGGGCGATCATAAATATTCCGGGCGCGTCATCGCCGTCAACGTCAGTCCGTTTGATACCAATATCGTCATCATCGGCGCGGCAAGCGGCGGGATCTGGAAGAGCACCGACGGCGGACATAACTGGTCGCCCAAATCCGATGAACTGGGATCGCTCGCCGTCAGTTGTTTTGCGCGTCATCCGTCTGATCCCGATATCATATATGCAGGTACTGGCGAACCGAGTTTCAACGCCGATGCGATCAGCGGCATCGGCATTTTAAAATCTACGGATGGCGGTGATAGCTGGTTTATTGCCGGGTCATTTTCGTTTTCCCTGACCCATATCGCCGGCATCAGCGTCAATAAAAATAATCCCAATGTTATCGTCGCGGCCAATTATTACAACGACAAAGATAACGAGGCCAACGGTATTTACCGATCGACTGACGGCGGCCTGTCATGGTTGCCTTCCAGTCTTCTTGGTACGCAATTTCGCCCGTGTTCTCTGGCCGAACATCCCGTCAATAATGACACGTTGTGGACGGTGCTCGGACGAACCGTCGCGCCCAATCAAAACGGAATTTGGAAATCGACCGACGCCGGCGCGACATGGTTTATGATCGCATCCGGATCGGCTCAAGGTTTACCCGATATGTCGCTGGCCGGTAAATCTTCTTTGTCGGTGTGCCAAAATTACCCGGGATATCTTTATGCCATTTTCAGCAAAGGCGATGACAGCCAATTACTCGGTTTATACAAAAGCCGCGATGGAGGAATTTCATGGAGTAAAACGAATTTGCCGGATTCTTCTTCAGCTTCCGTAGCCGGCGGGACAGGATTTTTTAACGGACAGGGATTTTATGATATCTATGTGGCGGCGCATCCCGGCGATTCGAACATCGTCTACACCGGCGGCATTGATGTTTTTCGTTCTCTTAACGGCGGCAATCAGTGGAAGAATATCAGTAACGGTTATACGATACGCAATTTTCATCCCGACCAGCAGGCCTTTGCATTTAATCCGCTCAATCCCAATACCATCTACCTGGCCGGAGACGGCGGCATAAAAAAATCGTATAATGGCGGTAACGATCTTTCGAATCATGCACTGACCGATTTGAATTCCAATCTTCAGATTACGCAACTCGTCGGTCTTGCCGTCGCGGCCGATGATACGAATATGATCCTCGGCGGATCGCAGGATAACGGAACAGAATTAAGAACGGAAAACTCCAATGATTGGTCGTATGTTGTCTCAGGCGATGGCGGTTTTTCCTTTATCGATCCGACCAATAATAATACCCAGTACGCCCAACGCAACCGGACTCAAGGGGATGCTTTTACACAAATTCGTACGCGTAACCGCTGGTCGTCTGTAATGTCCATCAATAGCGGCTTAAACACTGACGATAATTCGCAATTTTATGTTCCCTATACGTTGGATGAATCGCTCCCGGCACGGCTGTATCTCGGTACAACGAGAATTTATAAAACAACCAATGCCGGCGACAATTGGTTTCCCGTGAGTACCCAACTGACTTCCGGCGAGGGCCACACGATCAGTATACTCAAAGTATCGAGGACTCAGCCCAATTCCATTGCAGCCGGAACAACCGAAGGCCGGATATGGCTGTCCGTCGATGCCGGCACTCAATGGGCGATGATCTCCGTGTCCGCTCTGCCGCAACGGCCGGTGGGTGACATTGCATTCAGATTATTTAATGACGAAACGATGTACATTGCATTTCAGGGATTTTCGGATGAAGTGTTGCAGGGAACGCCCGGCGATAACAAAGGCCATATCTGGAAGACCAATAACCGCGGCCACACATGGGCCAATATCACCGGCAATTTGCCCGATATCCCCGTCAATGCGATCATCGCCGATCCGAACGATACGCTTCATTTGATTATCGGTACGGATGTAGGAGTCTTCCGTACGACGGACGGCGGGACTTCATGGGCTCCGTTCAATAACGGATTCCCATCGGGCGCTTTTGTTTTACGGCTCGTTCCACACTACGCCAGCGGTAATCTGTACGCCGCAACGTATGGACGCGGCGCTTACAAAATTTCGATCTTCAATGCTATTGAATTGCCGCCGCCCGGCATCATCCCGACTTTTTCACTTGAACAGAATTTTCCCAATCCGTTCAACGGTTCCACGACCATTGAGTTTTATCTTCCTGAACAGGAATCCGTACGGATTGTAATTTACAATGTATTGGGCCAAAAAATCAGAACGCTTAAACCGGCCGGTTCCGAGACAGGTTATTCCTTCGTAACGTGGGATGGCAAAGACGAATCAGGGAAAGAAGTTGCGAGCGGTCTATACATTTATCGCATGATAACAAAAAATTTTACAAAAACCAGAAAAATGCTTTTCATAAAATAGATGCGCGTAAGCGAGTAATTGCTTTTTTAAATTTCTGCTTTTTATTGAACGCGTTTGACGACCCCATCTTTGATTTCAAATTTTCCGGGACCTATTTTAAACGCATAACGTTTGCGATCAGCTTTTGCACCATCGGTTTTCTGACCGGCCGAGGCCATGCTTTCAAATACGGCATTCACTTCACTTTTCAAATCGAGCGATTGATTGATTTTCAAAACCGTATAACCCTGCTGTCCCCATACAGACGCATCGCCGCTATTCGTTGAAACAAACTGCTGGCTCCGGTTTTGTGTACGTTCTTGCATGGTATTCCATTCGCTTTCCGAAATTTTTTTCCGTTTCTTCAAATCATCGGAACTGTATTGAGAATCCTGTGCAAAAGCCGATACGGCGCTTAAAAGTAATAAAGCAGTTACAATCACGCGTGTCATGAAAAGCCTCCCTGGTAAATTTTGGAATTATATAAATGTAAATCGCCCGGCATTGAAAGTCAAATTTTAAAAACGATTATAGCATTTTTTGCCGCTTGATTTATCCGAATAATTTTTATAACATAGCTCTACGAACCTCTATTGACATTTCATTTTCGGAGAATTCACTGAATGATTTTACGTTTCGCGAGTATTACGGATCGCGGACTCAACCCCAATCGCCATCATAATGAAGATTCATTTCTGGTGGCTGAACCCCTCTTTATTGTTGCGGACGGGTTGGGCGGCGAACTTGCCGGCGAAGTAGCCAGTCACATGACCGTTGAAAAATTCAATGACTTCTTTAGAGATGCTACCCGTGAAAACGGTTTGTCTTCACGGAGCGAATTATCGGTCATCGAGCGGGTCATCAAAAAAGTCAATTACCTTGTTTATCAGGAAGCGCAAAAACCTGAATATAAAAACATGGGATCGACATTATCGGTTTTGTATTTTTACATGAACCGTGCGCTGGTGGGTCACGTGGGCGACAGTAAAATTTACCGTTCGCGAAATGGTAAAGTGGATCAGTTAAGCAAGGACCAGAGCATCGTCCAGCAGATGATCGACAAAGGCGTTATCACGCCGGAACAGGCTCGCCGGCACCCTATGCGTAATGTTCTGATTAGTTGTATCGCGCACAAACCGGATATCGATGTTTACACCAAAGAAATCGAAATGCAAGAAGGCGATTTTTATTTATTGTGTTCGGATGGCGTTTCTGAATATGTAACGATGGATATGATTGCCGAGTTGAGTAAAAGCGGGAAAAATCCTGAAGAAATTTGCCAAACGATTAAAGAAATTGCATATACCGGCGGCGCCATGGATAATCTTACAGCCATCTGTATTTTTGTCGACGGCCTCACGGAGTCGGATTAACTCTCTATCCTTATTTTTTTCCTTTTTCATCCAGCATACGTTTGACCTGCTGTATTTCCTGCAACAGTTCTTTTTGTCTTTTGGACATACGATAGATAAGAAAGTAAATGATCAGCCATACGAATGTAAAAGCGGCAAAAAGATAAGACAAATTTTCCATATCACTCTCCGATTAATTCCAGTAACATTCCGATCTCATCTGATCAATTATTTTGTTCGGGTGGATAATAACGCGTATAAACAATATCGCTGAGGCGAATCGCTTCTTTGCTGTAAGGATCGACTTTATTGGCGACGAGTTTATCGTCCAGAACGCCGATCGCTTCTTTCCACGTTTTGGAGCGATTCACTCCGTGCATAAATTCACGGTAATCTTCACGGTCGTCGTTAAAAATACTTTTCAAAATTATTTTTTCATCTTTTTCATTGATCAACGATTCCATTAAAACCAATCGATCGGATTCTTTCAAAGCCGATAATTTGATCGCGCTGGTATCATCCGAAAAACTTTCAACCAATTCCTCTTTAATAAATTCACCGGTGACATCGGCCGGCTCAATCGTTAAAGGAGCGCCCGTGGATCGTACGGCAGTTTCTCCGGATTGATCGCTTGCCCCGGTTTGCAAAATCTGTTTTTTGTGGCTGTCGGTAGATTCTTTCGGCTGATTCTTTTTTTCTAAAATTTCTTTAATGTCAATCAGCTCGCCGCTTTCGTCTTTTTTCAATGTTTCATTGATGATGACGCCCGTCGTATCTTTCGGTTTTGTTTCAACGGTTTTAACGGAAGCATCGTACGGCTTTGGAAGTTCGGGTACAGCTTTATTGGCTTTGAGAATCGTAAAACGATTTAGTACCTGACGCAAGCCGTAAAGATTGATCTGATCGCTGCCCAATTCTTTCTCAATATTCAACGCCACTTCAAAATCCCTCAGCGATCGGTCTTCAAACGCTTTCATCAAAATATCGATTTCAATACTATTGGACGTACGGGCTTGAAGGTCGTTGAGTTCCTTCATGATGAGCCCGCTCACCTTCAATACGTTTTCCAACCCGTCCCGGCTGAACAAACTCTGATTGATTTCAGTCAGGAGCAAGCGGAACTGCCCTTTGGTGAGATAGGCAATGCTTTTGGCTTGGGCATATTTTTCGAGTGCGTCGGTATAATAGCGGTATTTTTCAAATTCGCGCATCTTGACGATGATTTCGTTAACCGGGCGCGTGGCCGACGTCGAAAACAACACGTCTTCTAGAGTTGCAAGCGGCATGACAATGTACCGGATGCGCAAAAAAAGCGTTTCCTTGACCGCTTTCTCGACTTCATCTTTTGAAATCAGGAAGTTTTTTTTGTGGTCATCAATGAGCGACGTAAGACTTTTGGATAACGGTTCTGAAGCGTAATTTAAGGATGCGTGAACAGGAGCCGAACCGATGCGCTGTTTCTCCTGCAAAAAAATATCTTCATACCGCATTTGAAAGATTTTACGTATGACTTCATCCGTATCTTTCGTCAATTCGTAATACGAACGATGCGTTTTTGACGAGCTCAATTTCATTTCGAGCTGTGCGTACACGGTTTCAACAATTTTGTCAAAAAGCGCTAAGCTCATGAAGCCTCTTTCTTCTGTTTACTCGTAATAAAATAGGAAAGTGCTTCCAACTCCATCGCGGTATTTTCCTGCCGTACGGCCGTTCCTTCAGGAACATTCAGACTTCGCGGAGCAAAATTCAGAATGGCTTTGACTCCGGTTTTTACGATACGATCGGCAGCCTGTTGAGCCGCTTCAGCAGGCACAGCAAGAATTGCAATGTCGATTTTTTCTTTTTCAAATTCATCGCTCATTGTTTCCATATTTTTCACGAACAGTGACTTGATTTTTTTACCGATCTTGGACGGATCATTGTCAAAAATCAATTTTAGATGAAATCCGTGAGCGGCAAATTCTTTATAATCGATGAGCGCCGTTCCAATATTACCCGCACCGATAATCGCTACGTTCCACTGACGATCTAATCCGAGAATTTCGGCAATGTTTTGTTTCAGATCGAGCGTCGTGTATCCCAATCCTCGTTTGCCAAAATTACCAAAGAATGAAAAGTCTTTTCGCACCTGCGCCGACGTCAGTCCCTCGATACGTGCGAGTTCATCCGAAGACACATACTCCACACCGTCTTTGATCAATTCCGTTAGCGTGCGGTAATATTTGGAAAGCCGCCGTACCGTGGAAAGCGATACCTTCCCGGGGCTTTGTTTGGACTTATCAGATCGATTATTGTTCATTATTCTTCTGCGCCTTCTTCGTCTTCCTGAATACTGGTAATATCAGAAATGGTATCATCCTCTTTCAGTTTGACTAACCGTACGCCTTGCGTATTACGACCCATCGTACGAATATCAGCCATCTTCAGACGAATGACCATTCCGTTTTGAGTAATGATCATGAGATCTTCATTATCAACCACTTCCCTGATTGCAATCATATTGCCGGTTTTGTCGGTGGACTTCATGGTGATAATGCCTTTACCGCCGCGGCGTGTGATCCGGTAATCGCCGACATCGCTGCGTTTGCCGTAACCGAGATCAGAAACGACCAGAATGGTTCCGTTTTCACGTTTGAGCGTCACCATGCCGACGACGAAATCTTTTTTCTCCAACGTGATGCCGGTTACGCCGCGAGCCGAACGGCCCATCTCCCGCACGTCATCGTTTTTAAACCGGATCGCAATCCCATCTTTCGTTCCGAGGATAATGTCTTGCTTTCCGTCAGTAAGTTTGACGTCGACCAAATCGTCTTTATCTTCGATAGTAATCGCTATAATTCCGCCTTTGCGCGGATTACTGAATTCCGACAAATTCGTCTTCTTGATCACACCGAACTTGGTTACCATGACCGCAGAGTATTTCTCATCAAATTCTTTGACATTGATGAAGGCACGGATTTGTTCGTCGCTTTGTTGCTCGATCACATTGGTGATGTGTTTGCCGCGAGCCGTTTTGCCTACTTGTGGAACTTCATATACCTTGAGCCAGTAACAACGTCCTTTGTTGGTAAAGAATAAAATATAATCGTGCGTCGACGCGACAAACAGATGTTCGATGTAATCGTCGTCTTTCGTCGTACCGCCGGAAACGCCCGTTCCTCCGCGTCCTTGACGTCGATAACCGCTGACCGGGAAACGTTTGATATAACCTTGGTGGGAAATCGTCACGACCATTTCTTCTTCGGCAATGGTGTCTTCGAAGTCGATCTCCTCCACTTCTTTCTTCAGAATTTCCGTACGGCGATCGTCACCGAATGTTTTTTTGATTTCCGCAAGCTCCTCCTTGATGATATTCATCCGCTTGGCTTTGCTGGCCAAAATGCCTCTGAGCTTCTCAATGAGTTTGATAATTTCTTTGTACTCGTTTTCGATTTTCTCCACTTCAAGATTGGTCAACCGTTGGAGTTGCATTTTGAGAATTTCGAGTGCCTGTATCTCGGACAGCTTGAATTTTTTCATCAAACCGTCTTTCGCGGTCTGAGGGTCTTTTGCTTTTTTGATCAGTGCGATGACGGCGTCGATATTTTCCAAGGCAATCTTTAAGCCTTCGAGGATGTGGGCGCGTTTTTCGGCGGCATCGAGTTCGAATTTTGTACGACGATTGACCACTTCATGCCGGTGATCAACAAAATGCTGCAATGCCTGGCGGAGATTGAGCACCATCGGACGGCCGTCGACCAAAGCCAGCATAATAATGCCGAACGTCGTCTGCATCTGAGTATGTTTGAACAGGTTGTTCATCACAACCTGAGCATTGGCGTCACGTTTCAGTTCGATCACCACACGGATACCGTCACGGTCGGACTCGTCGCGAAGCGCGCTGATGTCTTCAACCTTTTTGTCGCGGTTCAATTCCGAAATTTTTTCAACAAGATTGGCCTTGTTAACCATATAGGGCAGCTCGGTAACGATGATACTCTGCCGGCCATTTTTAGCCGTTTCAATGCTGGCACGCGCACGAATGGTCAGTTTACCGCGACCGGTTTCGTAAGCCTCCTTGATGCCGTTGGTGCCGTTGATGATACCGCCGGTAGGAAAGTCCGGACCTTTGACGTGCTTCATCAAATCTTTGACCGAAATGTTTTCGTCGTCGATTACAGCCGAAACGGCGTCGATGACTTCCGAGAGATTGTGCGGTGGAATATTGGTAGCCATACCTACGGCGATACCCGTCGAACCATTGATCAAAAGATTGGGGATAACCGCCGGCAAAACTTCTGGCATTTGGAGAGTATCGTCGAAATTGGGAACAAAGTTGACCGTGTTTTTTTCCAGGTCGCGTAACATTTCTTCGGCAATGCGCGAAAGCCGACACTCGGTATAACGCATGGCCGCCGGCGAATCGCCGTCGATGGAACCGAAATTACCCTGACCGTCAACGAGCATATAGCGCAACGAGAAGGGTTGGGCCATACGCACGATCGTGTCATACACGGCTGTATCGCCGTGCGGATGGTACTTGCCGAGCACTTCACCGACGATACGCGCGGATTTTTTGTACGGTTTGTTGTAAGACATGCTAAGTTCATTCATGCCGAAAAGCACACGACGATGAACTGGCTTCAATCCGTCACGGACGTCAGGAATGGCACGGGAGACGATAACCGACATGGAATAGTCGATGTAACACTCACGCATTTCGTCTTCAATATTCTTCGGAACGATTTTTTCTATAGTTGACATTCAGTTGCTAACTCCTAAATGATTCTGATGATTAAATTTTTAAATATCCAGGTTACGAACGTATTTTGCATTGTCCTCGATGAACTTCCGACGCGGTTCCACCGCATCGCCCATGAGGGTTGAAAATACGTGATCGGCTGTGGCCGCATCTTCGATTGAAACCTGCAACATGACACGTTTATCCGGATCCATCGTCGTATTCCACAACTGTTCCGGGTTCATTTCTCCCAAACCTTTGTAACGCTGAATATTGACATCGTCTTCTTTGGCGCCCCATTGTTTGAGGTAGGTAGCCTTTTCCTCATCGTCAAAAGCGTATTTCTCTTCTTTGCCTTTTTTGAGTTTATAAAGCGGCGGCTGAGCGATATAAAGATTGCCGTTTTCCACCAAAGGCCTCATGTGACGAAAGAAAAACGTCAGAAGCAGTGTACGAATATGTGCGCCGTCGACGTCGGCATCGGTCATGATAATGACTTTGCCATAACGGAGATTCCCAATATTGAAATCATCCGTACCAATGCCCGTTCCGATCGCGCTGACGATGGTCAGAATTTCCTCGTTGGATAACATCTTATCCAGGCGCGCTTTTTCGACATTGAGGATTTTACCTTTCAAAGGAAGGATCGCTTGAAATTTACGATCACGCCCTTGTTTGGCCGAACCGCCTGCCGAATCACCCTCGACCAGATAAATTTCACAATATTGCGGATCATTGATCGAACAGTCGGCCAGTTTGCCGGGCAAGCCGGAACTTTCCAGCATGTTTTTCTTACGCGTCAGGTCGCGGGCTTTGCGCGCCGCTTCACGAGCCCGTGCCGCCTGAACACATTTATCGATAATCTGTTTGGCAATGCCGGGACTTTTTTCGAGAAATTCGCCCAAGCCGTCACCAACCGCCGATTCGACAATGCCTTTGACTTCGCTATTACCCAGCTTCGTTTTTGTCTGACCTTCGAATTGCGGCTCGGCTACTTTTACGCTGATGATCGCTGTAAGTCCTTCGCGCGTATCGTCGCCGGTGATCGTTATACCTTCTTTTTCTTTGATCAGATTGTTTTTAGTGGCGTAGTTATTCAGCGTACGAGTCAATGCCGTACGAAAACCTGAAAGGTGCGTACCGCCTTCGATCGTATTGATGTTATTGACGTAGCTGAATACGTTCTCTGTATAAGAGTCGTTGTACTGAAACGCAATTTCGACCGGGGTATTTTCTTTTTCAACTTCGATATAAACCGGTTTCTTCATGATGGCCTGACGCGATTCATCGAGGTATTTGACGAACTCCGTAATACCGCCTTCGTAATGGTATTCTTCTTTTTTATTCTTTTCGCGCTTGTCTTCGAGAGAAATTTTGAGATTGCGATTCAGAAATGCCAGTTCACGCAAGCGTGAAGCAAGCGTTTCAAAAGTATAACTCGTCTTTTTGAAAATAGAGCTGTCGGCCATGAACGTCGTCGTGGTACCCGTTTCCTTGGATTTACCAACCTCTTCAACCTTGGTTGTAGCCTTACCGGCCTTATATTTCTGACGGTAAAGTTTGCCATTGCGGCGAACTTCCACTTCGCACCACTCGGAAAGAGCATTGACGACAGAAGCACCGACGCCGTGGAGACCACCCGAAACCTTGTATGTATTTTTATCGAATTTACCGCCGGCGCCGAGCACGGTCATGACGACTTCAACGGCCGGCTTTTTCTCGGTTTTATGCATATCTACGGGAATACCGCGGCCATTATCAACGACCGTTACACTATTGTCTGAATTGATAAATACATTGATCTCCGAACAATAACCCGCCATCGCTTCGTCGATCGAATTGTCAACGATTTCATAAACAAGATGGTGCAATCCGCGAGCACCGACATCGCCAATATACATCGCCGGACGGCGCCTTACGTGCTCCAGGCCCTCGAGTACCTGTATATTCTCGGCATCATATTTCGAGCCGACTTTTTTCTCTTTTTCAGCTACTGCCATGTATGTTTTTTTCCTTTAGTTGGTTTTTATCTGAAAATAATCTCTTTGATCGTATAATCGCCAAAATATGCATTCAAGCGTTGGCGAATGGAATCTTTCTGATAAAATAATTCCTGCCGCCATACGCTGTTAATGACTTCGAGAAATAAAACTCCATTTTCAATTTTCACCGCACGTGCGCGTTTACAGAACTCAGAGCCCATGGCTTTTTCAAACTCGAGAACAACTTTTTGTTCATGAACGCGCCGGTCGATGCCAAGATTTTTTAACAATTGATCGAGCGCCGTGCCGACGGTTTGAGCGTTTTTTTTATTCAATGCTTACTACGCCCTTTTCTACCGTATAAAACTTCAATGGTTTTTCAACCGAATAATCAAACGTCCGTTCGGCCGTCGTCAAAAAAACCTGGCCGGCATTTTCTAAATACCGCAAAAGCTGCTCGCGGCGTGCCCGGTCGAGTTCTGAAAAGACATCATCCAAAAGTAATATCGGCGTCTGTTCGAGCCGTTCTTTGAGAAATAGAAACTCAGCAAATTTTAAAGCCAAAGCGAATGTTTTAAATTGACCTTGGGAACCGTAATCCCGGATATTGACACCGTTGATCGAAAACCGTATTTCATCTTTATGCGGACCGAAAAGCGACGTTCGGCGCTGGCATTCCTTCATTCGGCCGTCACGCAAAGTTTTTATGAATTGATCGCGAATGAATGTTTCATCGGCTTCCGCGATATCGGCTATCGTGCTTTTGTATTCCAAGTCAACGGATTCGGCCTGCGACGCAATCGCCGCATATACCTTACAAACGAGCGGCCTGAATTCCTGAACAAATTCGAATCGCCGTTTGAGAATCCGCGCACCGTTGGCTGCCAGCGCTCCATCCCATGAATCCAGACTCTCTAATCGCTGGGGTTCGGCATTCAAAAGTGCATTACGTTGGCGTAACGCCTGCCGGTAATCCTGCAGATCTTTGAGATACAAAACCTGCATTTGCGAGAGCGCAATGTCCATCCATCGGCGGCGTTCGCCGGGCGAACCGGATACGATGGCAACATCTTCGGGCGCCGAAATCGCAACCGGAAATTTCCCGATCAGCTCGGAAAACTTATCCAATCGTTTTTTATCAATTAAAACGGATTTGCCTTCACCGCGCTGAAAAACCACGCGCACGTTTTGCGCACCATTTGCCAAAGAACAGAATCGTCCCTCCGCTTCAAAAAACGGCTGTTCAAATCGCAATGCCGCTGCATCATCGGGAGTTTTAAAACTTTTGGAAAGACACAAAAAATAAATCGCTTCAAGAATCGATGTTTTTCCCTGCCCGTTATTGCCAAGAATGATATTCAAACCGTCAGAAAAATCGATCCCAACCGATTCGTAATTTCTAAAATCTTTAAGTCGTAAATGAGCAATGACCATGTAAAGGTATTTCGTTCATGCAGCCATCAGTCATTCAACCGCACCGGCATCACCAACATCATTTGGTGTTCATTTTCCACCTGGTGCGACGGCGTGATGATACCTGCGCTCGTAGGGCCTTTGAAATGCATATGCACTTCGCTTGTGTCGATATTGTTTAGTGCTGACATCAGCAGGTGCGCATTGTAGCCGATCTGGATATCGTCGCCTTCGAACTGAACTTTCAATTTTTCAGTGCCTTTGTTGCCTCCGTCCATATCCTCCGCTGTGATCGTAAGATCTTTTTTACTCATCCCCATTCGCACCTGATGCGTGATCGGGTTGGCAAAAATCGACACGCGTTTGAATGCATCCGCCAGCATATGGGTTTCAGCCGTCATTTGTTTATCGTTATTGGATGGAATGACGCGTTCGTAATCAGGATATGTTTCTTCCAATATCCGGCTGTACACCTGCGTGTCGCCCATGTCGAACCGAATGTGGTTTTGGCCGAAATTGATCGACGTCACATCTTTGTTTTCCTTGGCCACTTCGCTGAGCGCTTTGGTCGGAACGATCACATTCAGCGCGTCTTTGATGTTCGACTCGAATTTCGTGTACGTCATTTTGGCGAGGCGATGGCCGTCGGTCGCAACCAACCGCAATTCGCTGCCCATCACCTGGAAGAGCACGCCCGTGAGCGCCGGACGCAAAGGATCGCTCGAAACCGAGAACGACGTTTTGCCGATCATGCGGGACAATACTTTTGCATCGATTTTCAATTTTCCTTTTTCATCGACGACCGGTAACGCCGGATAATCGTCATCCGTTTCACCGGACAACCGGTAATCGCCTTTATCGCATTTCACTAAAAGCTTAAATTGCGCATCGGAAGAAATTTCCAGGGGAATATTCGGTAAATTTTTGATCAATTCATTGAATTGTTTCGACGGCACGGTAATGCCGCCCGGTTCTTTGACGTCGACGGATATTTTTGTGGTAATGGAAACGTCGAGATCGGTAGCCGTTAAATTCAAAAAACCTTCTTTCGCCGTAATGAGAATATTTCCGAGCACCGGTAATGTTGTTTTGGCGGGAACAACACTTATGACTTTGACGAGCGCTTTGCTCAAATCAGCCTGAGTGACGATGAATTTCATAATGAAAGGCTCCTATAATTGCTCTTTGCGGATATTTTTATCTAAAAAATTTTTACAATGACTACTGATCGCCGCACGTAGAATGCGCCTTGATTTTGTAAGTTAAACTCATGTTTTATATTAATCGGAAACAATGAAATTCTCAATCGGAAATGCCTATCAGAGGGCAAAAGAATAGACAATATTTGTATGAAATTCAAGTGAAAATTAGGTACATGGCGTGCGCAAGAAGGGCATAAACACGCCGTCACTAACGGTTACACACGATTACAAAATCAACCGATTGATCCGTTAGATCCCCTTCGTTAAAATTTCCATATATAGCCGATAACCTCAAATCCGATAACGAGATCAAATGCTCCAATTCATACCTAAAAAAATACCGCATCGGAAATGTCCATGTTTTATCCATCGTTATTCCGTTTTCTTCCCAGATGTGACGCATGGTAACATGATTGGTTTGATGTATTCGATCCGGAATGACGGATGTAATGCGTTTCAACGAATGACCGGACGACCATTCACCCTCAAAATCAACCGTCGGCGGCATCCCTTCCGAACACAAAACCGGGTTGGGAACAAACAGATCGAAAATAAATTTACCGTCTGGCGTCAGGTGATCCGCAATCGTATTTAACGCATTTAGTTGCTCTTCAATAGTCGTCAAATGCGAAAATACACGAAATGGCGCAACAATCAGCTTGAATTTTTTTTCCAGTTTGAATTGCCGAACATCGCCGACTTGCACGCGAGAGCAGTTTTCAGGGCTTAATTTTGATTGCAAAGTGCGGATCATTTCCGGACTCAGATCAACACCATACACGTCTGCGCCTTTTTCCAAAGCTTCCGTAAAAAGTCTTCCGGTTCCGACGCCAACTTCCAACACCGGTCCGTTCGTTTCCAATGTTTTTTTGAGATAATAATCGTGGTCAACGCTCGTTCGGATTTTAGCATAAATCACGTCATAAAATCGCGCGACAAAATCAGGATATTCCATCTTTTCACACCGGAGTTTTGCGGAGAACTCAGAGTTATTTAACTTATTGTAATATTGACTGCAATAATATATTGCCATAAATTGACTGGCGCAAGATTAGTTCTTTGTCTTTTTCCTATTACTAATGTGAAAAAAATTTCAACGATCATTATTATTTACGGTTTCATAGTTCTCGGGCTGCAGGGATTTGAGAGGATGAATTTGTACCATCCGCGAAGTGAGTGGATTTCTCTCGGTATTCGGTTCGAAGACGCGATGATTCATACTCAAGACGGCGAATCCATTAATGTCTGGTTGATGCCTAACGATACGGCGCGTTTTGTTTTCCTGCTGTGCCATGGCAATGCGGGCAATAATTCATATAGACAGTTTCAAATGAAATCGTTGCACGAATTGGGTTTTGCGGTAGCGATCTTCGATTATCGCGGGTATGGCAAAAGTACCGGCCGGCCAACGGAAGACGGATTGTATAACGATGCTGAAACGGTTTACCGCTGGCTGACGGAGGAGAAAAAATATACTCCCGATCAGATTATTCTGATTGGAACATCCCTTGGCGGTTCGGTGGCGGTCGACTTGGCCATGCGTCAGCCTGTACGCGCGTTAGTCGTCGAAAGTTCATTCACATCGAAATTTGGCATGGCCAAAGTCGTGTTTCCTTTTATCCCGATAGCCTGGTTGAGTTATGAACAATTTAATTCTCTTGAAAAAATTGGATCATTAAAGTGTCCTGTGCTGATAGCCCACGGTGATCGCGACCGGATTATTCCCTATGGGCAAGGCCGGTTATTGTTCGAATCGGCACGCGAACCTAAATTTTTTTATACGATTACCGGCGCCGATCACAATGATTATTTACAAATCGGCGGTAAACCTTATTTAGATACGATTCGAAGATTTGCAACTAACCTTACATTATAGCATGATCAAATTATCCGTTCTCGCAATGTGTTTGTTGAGCGTTTCTGTCGTACGTGCAGACGATTTAACCGTCGAAACCATCATGCAACGCGCCAAAGAAGCTCGTGAAGCCAATCGTAAAGCGCTGAAAAGCTATAAACTCAAACTCTATTCCAAAGCTTTTTTCGAAGCGTACAACCGTAAAACAAAAGAATTGGAGCCTTACGCGCTGACGCAGGTTCACTCCGAGGTTTACTGGAAAGCGCCGGACCAATTGAAAGAAATCGAAACGGCTCGTCGTCACCTTGATGCTTTTCCGTCATGGGCTAAAGTAGAGATCTACGGATTCGGCCTCATCGACGATTTTGGCCGGGAGGACATCCCCGTTGGCAATGTTTCGGTGATCGGACCGCTTTCAAAAAATTCTGAGACTTATTATGATTACACGCTGGAGGGATCCGTTACTTTCAATCAAATCGAAGTATATCAAATTCGTGTCAAACCTAAAACGAAACATGAGCCTTTAGTCGACGGATTGATTTTTATTGCCAACGATTCTTACCAGTTGGTTGGCGTTGAACTTACATTTAACGAAGCTGTAAAGTTTCTACCGAAACCAGAAGAGATCCGTCTGAAACAGAAGTTTGCACTCTATGACGGGCAATTTTGGCTGCCAGATGAATTGGAATGGATGCTGCGAATTGAGACCAATTTTCTCGGACGTAAAGGCAAAGCCAATTGGCATGCTGTTTCACAGGTATACGACAGCGAAGTTAATCCTGACATCCAAGACAAAATTTTTGACGGGAAGTCATGGGAAAGAAAACCCGAAGCGGCCTTTAAAGATTCCATATTTTGGAAAAACAACGGCATTATTCCGCTTTCAGACAAAGAGGAGATCGGGTTTCATAAGCTCGCCGCACTTCCCAAAAACAAAAAAATCATCGCTCCGGATATTGAAAAATTTGAGAAAGAACAACGTCAGGAAAATATCCATCTTGGATTCAAGCCGCTTCCGGACGGGCGGTATAACCGCGTCGAAGGGCTTTTTCTCGGCGGTCAGGTCGAATTCAAAGACATGGCTTTTAAAAAAGCCATTCGGGACGTCACGCTTAAAACTAAGTACGGTTATGGCTTCTCGGATGATCAGCACAAATATTCCGTGGAATTGAGTAAAAGTTTTTCTGAAAAACGCTACACGTTCGGAGCTCGGTATTATGACGATCTCGATCATCGTGAATTGCCGATTGCCGGTAACTTGTGGATGAACTCGTTGACAGCTTTGACTTACCGTTACGACAAATTCAATTTCTTTTATGTCAAAGGTTACGATGCGTTTGCCATCTGGCAGCCGAAATTTAATTTAAAATTTGACGCCAAATATACCGACCGCGACGACCGTAGTGCTGAAAAAAATACAGATTACGCCATTATAAAAAGCTACTACAAATTCGATCCCGTTATTCCAATCAATGAAGGACATCTTCGGCGCCTTTCGCTCGGAATGAATCTTCAATTTGGCGAAGGCGAAGGTATTGCACCGCGCAATCCTTATTGGAATCTTGAGTCCACTGTTGAATATTCAAACGACGACTGGTTGAAAAGCGATTACAACTTTGTTAAATATTATTTCACGAGCCGGTTTCATATCCCTACAACACGGCGCGGTTCTTTTGACGGAAAAGCCTATTTTGGTTTTGGCAAACATTCGCTGCCCCAGCAATATCTGTTCGATCTATACGGCGGCACTACGCCTTACGTTTTGAAAACCATTGGCATCGGTGAATTCCAGGGCAACTACATGGCGGCGATGACGATTGAACACAATTTTGGCGGCGAATGGCTCGAGCGTACCGGTTTGCCTCTCCTCAGAAACGGTTACATCGACTTGATCCCGAGTTTCAGCGTCGGATATATTGATATGTCAAAGAAGGAAGAATTGAATCTTGTGTATCCGGTTCAAAGCCTGACCAAGCCGATTTATGAAATCGGTTTCGGTATCGGCGATATTTTTCGTTTGGCACGCATCGATTTCGTATGGCGTCTTAATCAGCGAAAAATTGGAAAACAAAACTTTTCCATGACGTTGATTACTTTTCTTTCCAAATATTAATTCCATACCGGAACGCATCGAATTCGCTGTGCATATTTTTCTGCTTTATTTCTGCAAATTATTTTCAGGATTATTAAAATTTTACCGCAAGATCTTGATGTAGAACGAATCCTTCTTGTCTTTCTTGCGCAAAATTTTTAAACTTATATCAGTTACCAACCTCAAAATTTTTTTGTCAATTTACGTATCATCTTTACGTTCCATCCAATCCAAATTGAGGAGTTTTTATGGAAAAAAGACTTGAAGGCCAAAAAGCGCTGGTCACCGGTGCGAATTCAGGCATTGGAGCGGCGATTGCCGAACGCCTTGCCACGGAAGGCGCTGAAGTTGTTATCAATTATATCGCCAACGAAGACGCGACGAACGCACTGATTGCAAAAATCAAATCTAAAGGCGGCAATGCCATCGGGATCAAAGCGGACGTGTCCAATGAAGAACAAGTCAATACTATGTTCGCACAAATGTTCAAGTCTTTCGGAACGATCGACATTCTGGTAAATAATGCCGGAATTGAAATTCACAACTTTCTTGAGAACGTGACGAAGGCGGAATGGGATAAAGTGATCGGCGTTAATTTAACCGGTAATTTTTTATGTTCGCGTGCCGCGGTGAGACAATTTCTGAAAAACGAAAACCGTCCGAAATCGCGCTCGCGTGGAAAAATTGTAAACATTTCATCCGTTCATCAGGTCATTATGTGGGCCGGATTTGCATCGTATTGTGCCACCAAAGCAGGGATCAATCTTTTTGCTCAATCCGTTGCGCAGGAATACGCTGAGAAAAAAATCCGGATCAACAGCGTTGCGCCGGGCGCCATCAAAACACCGATCAATCAAAACGTTTGGAGCGATCCTAAAGGCATGGCTGATCTGATGACGAAAATGCCGTACGGGCGCATCGGCGAAGTCGAAGACGTGGCCGCCGCCGTAGCGTTTTTATGTTCCGATGAAGCCGATTACATCACCGGTACCACTCTCTATGTCGACGGAGGTATGTGCCTGTATCCGGAATTTCGGTTCGGCGGGTAATTTTCAATGAGTGAACAACCGACAAAATCTGCCGATTCGGAAAAACCAGAGAAAAAATACGAAGACGAGTTAGGCGCGTACATTCACCTGAAAATCGAGGAACAAGAAAAGCCTGAAGGTGAATTTGAAAAGATTGTGCCAGAAAAATTGCGCCAAAAGGGTTTTTGGAAGCGCTTGCACCTTCGGCGCAAAATCATCGTCTCGCGTACGGCCGAGTTTTTCATGGATTGGAAAAAAATGGTCGCCGTCTGGATTGTATTGCTGGCGATTGTTGCTCTGGGATTGTATCTCGAATGGGATAAAGAAATTGTCGGCGGTACATTATTGCTGGTCGGAATTGTTTCCAGCGCGTTCTCCTGGTTGGGCGCAGGTATTTTGAGTGTGATCGGTTTGGTACCATTTATCGGCCCCTTGCTGGTCACGATTCTTAGTTCATCTGTCCTATGGGTTATCAACGGGCTCGGCTACTTCGTTTCTGTCATCGCGATCAAAGCCGGACACGGTAAGGCCGTGTTGAATTACCGTTTATTAGTGATCGTTTTTTTGTCCGGATTGGTAACAGGCTACGTGATTGCAAAAATTGTACATTAATGTCCCCGCGAATCACGCGAAATATACTAATTATTAAACTCCATTCTTTTGTGCTTTTTTGCGGCAATTTTTCTCAGCGTTCTCTGGTGTGAATAACGTTTTCCCATTCCCAGCACGCAACTGTATGGCCGGATTCGATTTCTATCAAATCCGGTTTTTCATTTTTGCAGCGCTCGGTAGCCAATGAGCATCGCCGATGGAAATGGCATCCAACAGGATAATGCGAGGCATCAGGAACGATTCCGGGAATAGTGCTGAGCGTTTGTTGAACTGAATCGATTTTTGGGATCGAATTGAGTAAACCGACGGTATACGGATGACGCGGGTTTTTAAAAATCGTTTTGACGTCGGCGGATTCGACAATTTTTGAAGCATACATGACCGCTACCCGATCACACATTTCGGCTACAACTCCGAAATCATGTGTGATTAAGATGACGCTCATACCGCGCTCTTTCTGGAACTGCTTGATCAACTCCAAAATTTGCGCCTGCACGGTTACATCCAACGCCGTCGTGGGTTCATCCGCAATCAGCACTGACGGCCCGCACGCCAGCGCCATCGCGATCATCACCCGCTGCCGCATGCCGCCGGAAAGTTCATGCGGATAAGTTTTGAATGTTCGTTCCGGATCGGCTAAACCGACTTCGCGAAACAATTCGATTGTCTGCGACCGGGCTTCGCCGTCTGTAATATTTTTGTGCGCCAACAATGCTTCCGACACTTGATCGCCGCACGTAAAAACCGGATTGAGCGACGTCATCGGCTCTTGAAAAATCATGGCAATCTGATTGCCTCTGATAGCACGCATCTTATCCGAATCTAACGTCAAAAGATCATGTTCTTCAAAAACAATTTCGCCTCCGACGATATTTCCCGGCTCCCTAATCAATCGCAAAATCGATAAAGCCGTTACGCTTTTCCCACACCCCGATTCGCCAACCAGCCCCAAGATTTCGCCTTTTTTAAGTGCAAAGCTCACATCATCGACGGCTTTAGAAATTTTGCCGTTTTTTTCGAAGTAAGCTTTGAGATTTTTAATTTCTATGAGGTTCATGATAATCAATGGTTACGCCAAGGTGTCGAGATGCAACATTAATTCTGGCATTAACAACTCGTTTTCTGCAGAGTAAAACGCTTATTTTACCCGGTTTTTATTCTTGCAAAAGGTACGAATTGCTCTTAAATTGAGCCGTCTTTTCAGACGATTACAACATACCGTTTACAATTTCTAATTTCAAATAAACTTTTTAAAGGAAGATCACTGTTTATGGCCAAGACAATCAAGCGTGTAAAAAAAACAAGTAAGAAAACTTTAAGAAAAAAATCAAAAAAAAAGCTGGGCGCGGGAAAGAAAGTCAAAACGACCGGGAAAGTGTCGAAAAAAGTTATTAAAAAAAGTGCGTCAAAAAAAAGTAAAACTTCGAAATCCAAAACCAATAATAAAAAACCTGCCGGTAAAACCTCGCCAGCCAAGCCTTCTCAGACAGTATACGTTAATCCGAACATTTTCAGGGAATACGATATTCGCGGTATCGTCGTCGATGATCTGAAACCCGGCGTTGTCGAATTGCTCGGCAAAGCTTACGCGTCGTTCATGATCAAAAAAGGCGCAAAAAAAATTACTGTCGGGCGCGACGTACGGACGACTTCACTCAGTCTTAAAAACGCACTGGTGCGCGGAATGCTATCAACCGGCATGAACGTCATCGATGTGGGCGAAATTCCGACGCCGGTATTATACTACTCGATCGAATATTATAAAACGGACGGCGGCATTATGGTTACCGGTAGTCATAATCCCCGTGAATACAATGGATTCAAAATGTGCTTGGGGCTCGCTCCGATTTATGGCGCACAAATTCAAGAACTGAAACATATGATCGATACCGGGGATTTCAAAACCGGTCGTGGACAAGTGGAAGAAAAACCGATTGTAGCACATTATTTCGATATGATTGCTTCCAAAATTCACCTGAACCGGAAATTCAAGATCGTCATCGATTCCGGTAACGGCACTGCCGGAGTGATCGCCCCGAAAATTTTCCGTGACCTTGGCTGCGAAGTGATCGAACTGTATTGCGAACCGGACGGCAATTTTCCAAATCACTTGCCTGACCCTACTAAATTAGAATACGTGGAAGATTTACGAAAATTGGTTGTTGAACATGGAGCCGATATCGGCCTCGGATTTGACGGAGATTCCGACCGGGTCGGCGCGATCGATGAAAAAGGCCGCATTGTATGGGCGGATAAGTTACTGGCGCTGTTGGCCCGCGAGATCAATCAAAAAAAACCGGGATCTCAAATTCTTTTTGACGTCAAATGTTCCCAAGGCCTTATTGAAGACATCGAAGCGCACGGCGGAAAACCGTTTATGTGGAAAACCGGTCACTCGCTTCTCAAAGCCAAAATGAAAGAAATGCACAGCCCGTTGGCCGGTGAAATGAGCGGTCACATATTTTTTGCCGATGATTTCTTTGGATACGATGATGCCATTTACGTCGCGTGCCGTTTGGTGCAATTGCTATCGCGTCAGCCTAAAAAATTGTCTGAATTAGCCGATAGTTTTCCTCATTTTTATTCTACGCCTGAAATCCGTGTCGACACAACGGAAGAGGACAAATTCAGAATCGTAGATGAGGTCCGTGAATATTTCCGGTCAAAATATTCAATCATCGACGTAGACGGCGTACGCGTTTTATACGGCGACGGCTGGGGGCTGGTACGCGCTTCGAACACACAGCCTGTTCTCGTAGTACGTTTCGAAGCAAAATCAGAAAACCGTTTGCATCAAATCATGGATGAAATGATCGCCAAACTGCGCGAGTATCCGTCCGTCACTATCGACGACAAAGAACTGAAAATTTACTAACCAAAGGCCGCCCATGAAAACTGTTCAAGGCGTCTATCGCAATGGTAAAATCGAAGCGCTGGAAGAATTCCAGGCGGAGAACAACACCAAATTGCTGATCGTACTAACCGATGAAAAAATTTCAGACGACGTCGCCCCAAATCTTGAAGGCGTTTCCGTCCTCGAAAAGATACGCCGCCGAACCAAAGCCGAAGTATCCTCCGATCAACAGGTTAAGTCTCGTGAAAAGCTCAAACAAATTGCGGCGCAACTCGACGGTAAACTTCCCTTCTCTACTGTAGATGAAGCCACGCAAAGCCTGAGGAGATACGCCGATGATAATGATTGACAGCGACGTATTCATCATGGATAACTTTTACACCTCCGACCCGCGGTACGAAGTCAACAGCCTTTTTTTGCATCGTATGCAAGGCACTAAAAATTTTACAACGATCTTTAACTTACTTGAAGTGTGCAGCCTGATCGCGCCTCATTGCAATGAAAAAGAGTTGCTTGGTTTTTTTGAAAATTTTGACCGCACGTATAATGTCGAAATCATGTATCCGTCCACCTACGATCTTTCCACGGAATATTTTCTCGATCACTATTTCGGAGAAATACTGCATACGACACAGTACACAGGCAATCTGATGGACAGTCTCATTTTTATGCTGGTCAAGCAGAAAGGTCTCCGGTTGGTTGTTTCCTGGAACGCTCAACGTTATAAGAAAAAATTCTCAAAACTCGGACGGATCGAATATCTGCAACCGGATGAATACATGAAGTTCTATAAAAATATTGAAAAAAAATAGTCCGTCTTCGAATCGTCCTGCCATCTTAACTTAATCCGAAAAAACAATGAATAAAATTGTCGAATGTGTTCCTAATTTCAGCGAAGGCCGGGATACCAAAATTATCCAAGCCATTGCTGACGCGATCGAAAAAATTAAAGGCGTCAAATTGCTCAACCTCGAACCTGACAAAGATTACAACCGCGTAGTTGTAACGTTTGCCGGTGATCCTCAAGCCGCCGTAGACGCGGCTTTGGCCGCCACAGGTGTGGCGTGTGAAATGATCGACATGCGACGCCATCAGGGCGAACACCCCCGCATGGGAGCTACCGACGTCGTGCCTTTCGTCCCTATCAGCAACATCACCATGGATGAATGCGTTGCGTTGGCCAATCAATTCGGTGAGCGAGCCGCGGCACAATTAGGGTTACCTATTTACCTCTATGCTCAAGCCGCACGAAAACCTGAACGAAAAAAATTACCCGACATTCGAAAAGGCGAATACGAAATGCTTGCTCCGAAATTACAAGATCCTAATTGGAAACCCGATTTCGGACCGAATGAATACACTGACCGCGTTGTCCGATCTGGTGCTACGGCAACGGGCGCACGGTTTTTTCTGATTGCATACAATGTCAATCTTGAGACTCACGAAGTATCGGTCGCCGACGAAATTGCCGGCCGTATCCGCGAAAGCGGTCGTCCTAAGAAAGATGCGCAAGGAAATGTGATGAAAGATGAATCCGGCAAAACGATACGTATCGCCGGTTCGCTGCGGGAAACCCAAGGCAAAGGCATCTATATGGAAGCGCATCACATTACGCAGGTGTCAATGAACCTGCTGAATTATCTGATCACATCCATTCATACGGCTTTCGAAGAATGTAAGAAAGAAGCGCAAGCACTCGGCACTAAAGTCACCGGCAGCGAAATTGTAGGACTCGTTCCGAAAGATTCTATTGTTATGGCTGGAAAATTTTATTCGGATAAATTAAAACTCAATTTGCATGACGATAATGACCTTATTCAATGCGCCATCGAGCAATTAGGTCTCAGTCAGCTTGCGCCTTTCGAAGCCAACAAAAAAATCATTGAATACATGTTGCAATGACGTCCTCCGGAACATATTTATTTAGCATCGACCTGGAAGACGTTAGAGATTTTATGGCGGACGGCGATCGTTATCGCGAACGAGTACCGGTCATGACTGAGCGTTATCTTACTTTTTTACGTGAGTGGAAACTCCGATGCACCTTTTTTGTTGTCGGAGATGTTGCCAGGAAATATCCCGAGTTGATCCAACAAATCGTCAAAGATGGTCACGAAATCGCCTGCCACAGCAATAAACATATTACGCTGGAAAATCTGAACGAACGTTCTTTTCAGGACGACCTGGAAAAAAATATCAGCCACTTGCAAAATGCCGGCGCCCAAACCATCAAGGGTTTTCGAGCTCCTATCCTATCGCTGACCGACCAAACACAATGGGCATACGGCGTTCTCGCAAAACTTGGATTTACCTATTCGAGCTCCGTTCTTCCCGCGCGGAATCCTTTGTACGGGTGGCCGGAATTCGGACACAGCCCGAGATCGATCGACGGAATTTTAGAGTTGCCAATGACGCTGTCTTCAGGTTTATATCCCCTTCCATTTGCAGGCGGGACATATTTTCGTGCATTGCCATTGTGGTACACCTTAGGTGCTTTTAAACGCCATCACCGGTGCGGTCATGCCGTATTGGGGTATTTTCATCCTTACGATATCGATACGGAACAAGAACATTTTATGCATCCCGGAATTCACAACAATCGTTTTTTTAATTTTCTGATGTATTATAATCGACGATCTGTTTTTCCAAAACTAGAATCTATTTTAAAACGCGGTTGGAACATCATCCCCTACGTCGATTTCATCCAACAACACTACCATTAAACCGGATTAGAAATTATGTCTTCACACACCATTGTTTTAACCGGAGCCAGCGGCGGCATCGGACGAGCCTTAACGGAATATTTTCTGGAAAATAAACTCACAAACCTTGTATGCCAATATAAAACCCACGACGAAGCGCTATTCGAAGTATTACGCAAACATGGCCTCGATGAGCATCGGCATTCATTTCATGCCGATCTGACCGACGAAAATGATGTTCATCAATTTGGAGAATTTACCCGGAAAAATTTCGGTCAGCCGTGGGCGCTGATCAATCTGGCCGGCGCTTCAACTAATGCTATGAGTTGGAAATTATCAAAAGACGAATTTGTGAGAATCATGCAGGCCAATCTCTTAACGACTTTTTTAACATCCAAAGAATTTATTCCCGGAATGCGTGAAACCGGCGGCGGACGCCTGGTCAATATTTCCAGTGTGGTTGCCTTTACCGGCATCGCCGGCGCTTCGCATTACGCGGCAGCTAAAGCGGCCATCGTCGGGTTGACCAAATCCATGGCTCAAGAGCTTTCATCAAAAAATATCACAGTCAATGCGCTCGCATTGGGATATTTTGACTACGGCCTCATCAAAGACGTTCCGGATGCAATGTTAAACGAAATCAAAGCGCGAGTGCCGCTCAAACGCCTCGGACTTGCCAATGAAATCGGCGGTATGATCCGGTTTCTCATCAGCGATGATGGCGCGTTTACAACCGGCCAGGTCCTCCATATCAACGGCGGATTGTACTAATGGATTTTCAATCTTTCGATGCATCAAAAAACCTCGACGAACAACGCAGGCTTTTTGTCGCTTGTTTTCCGGAGAATCAAAATACTCCGATCGTATCCAAAGAACACTACCAATGGAAATTTCACACTTTCCCGGCAAAGCCTCATTCTTATGAGTTTTGCGGCTATGATCAAGGTGAAATGGTCAGCTACTACGCCGCTCTGCCTTACCGTTATTCCATTCATGGCGAAGAAAAGTTATGCGGGATGGTATGCGATGTTATGACGCATCCTAAGATGCGTGGTAAAGGTGTCTTTACCAAGATCGGTCATTATTCAACGGATCAACTGAAACATCTCGGAATTGATTTTACTTCCGGCTACCCGATTCGTCCCGAAGTCATTCCGGGACATTTAAAAGTAGGATGGAAAATTGCTTTTAAATTACCTCTGTATATCCAGTTCTATCGTTTTAATACCGTTTTAAAAAGTAAAAAGCTTTCATTGTTTTCTCCCTTTGCCAACATCGTCATGGCATGCTGGCGGCTTTTACTTAAAATATTTGAGAAAAAAACCGTCGGCGAATTCGAAATTATTGACCAGCGCCAAATTCATGACATACCCGGTTATACAGAATTTTTTGAAAAATGGAAAAAGAATATTCCGAATGCGCTGCTTAAAACACCGGATTTTTTATATTGGCGCACACAAGCTCCCGGAGCGGAATACAAAGTCATTTTACTTCGTGATCAATCCGAATTAATCGGTTTTTGCCTTACTCGTTTTACGGTGCTTGAACGGATACCTTGTGTAGCCATTTTGGATTGGATGATTTTGGAAGGAAAAGATGCCGCCCGGTTTACTCTCAACCGCGCTTTGCGAAGACTCGTCAATCATTACAATGCTGAAGCCGTCGTAACAATGATGAGTCCGTATTGGGCGGAACGGTACAGTTTGTGGAAGCTTGGATTTATGCAATCACCCTATGCTTTTTCATTGATCATCAAAAAATTAAACGATCAGCTTGATGACACAAAGCTGTTCAATGAAAAAGACTGGCACCTGATGTGGATTGATTCCGATGATTTGTGATTACACCGTCACCGTTAATTGATTACCGGTAAGTTTTACTTTGTATTGAATAATATTATCCTTGGAAGGACCTTTTGTAACTTGTCCGGTCATATCATAAGTACTGCCATGACAAGGACACACAAAAGCATTCTTATCGTGCTTGTACTTTACGTTACATTTTTTGTGACGGCAGATCGCTGAAAAAACAACGAATTCCTTTTCGCCGGTTCGTACGACGATTAGATTATCTTTATCAGCCCCTACTGTAACATCTTTGATCAAAACCGATCCACCGACCGCCTGCAAGGGCTCAAAATCATCAACATTGATCGTATAATCGCCGGCAGCAGCTTGAATTGCCTTTCCCGCCACAACGCTCCCGATAATTCCTAATACGGATGATTTGATAAAATTTCGCCGGGAAAAATTTTTCTCAGACATGCCTCGCTCCTTGCATTAAATTAAAGGTCAATGATAGCGATTGGAAAAATTACTTTTTTAATATAAGAAATAATATTTCACAAAAACAATCGGATTGAGTATTTTAATTGTAGATTAGCGTACATAAATATGAATCACGTTTTAAACAAATTGTTTCCTCAGCAACCATTCACGCTTACGCCAGTAAGCTCGGGAGCATCTTCGAAAAAATTTTTCCGAATAACCGGATCGCTGGCGGACAAGTGGAAGCAGCCATCGCTGTTGCTGCAATCGATGGCCGATAAACCCGAGTCACTCAAGGATTACATTGAAATTCAACGCGTTTTTGAATCACAGTCTATTCCATCGCCAAAGATTTTTTATAAAAACACAGAATTTAATTTCCTGCTGGTCGAAGACTTGGGTGACCATACGCTTGAAAACCGCATTTGTGATAATTATCTCCAAAATCGAAATCTTTATTTTCAAGCCATCGATCTGTTGATACGGCTGCAAATTATTCCGGGATTCGTTTCGTCCGTGGCGGCACATCGTGTCTTTGATTACGAAAAATTTACTTTTGAATATCAATTCCATATCCAAGAACAATTACTAAAAAATCATTTTCAGTATACATTAAATGAACAGGAAGAAAAAATTCTTGACGATTTTCACCGGCTGCTTGCTACGGAAATTTCCTTACAACCACGCGTTTTTACTCACCGTGATTTTCAATCTTCCAATTTGTTGCTTTCATTTGACCGATTGTATTTGGTAGATTTTCAAGATGCGCGGTGGGGACCAGCTCAATACGATCTCGTTTCCCTTATTGAAGACGTCTACGTACCGTTGGATCCTGATTTTAAGCGTGAATTAATCAGATATTACTTCAATAGAACAGTAAAACTGGATTTATTTAATCCGGACAGTTTTGATCGAATTTATGACTGGACTTTGATTCAACGCAAATTGCATGATGCGGGAGCTTTTGTCTACGCTTATAAACATTTTGGAAATAAAAAGTATTTACCGTACATTTCCAATGTGGTTCATCACGTTCTTCAATCCATGAAACGGTACGAAGTTTTCGGTGAAACTTATGAATTACTAAACCGGATAGTGGCTTATGGCAACCGCAGTTAGAAATCGCCGCGTGCAATGGCTGTTCTTCGATATCGGAGACGTCGTTGCGAATGAAGACAAGCTCCGCTTTAACATTTACAAAATCCTCGAATCCAGTTTACGCGAACATAAAATCGATCTCACTTTTCAGGACATTATTGCATGCCGTGAAGATCTGATCTTAGGTCATGCCGATGAGTCGCCGCACTACACCATTGCTAAAATGTATCTGGATAAAGCGGCCTATGATCAATGGCATGATTCCATCAAAACCTATATTCACAAACATCTGACACGTGACCTGATCCTTGTTCCGGGAATGGATAAAGTATTAAAAAAGCTAAGTAAAATCTATTCGCTTGGAATCATTGCAGACCAGCCTCACGAGATTATGCAATTTCTGAAGAAAAACGGCATCGAAGAGTATTTCAAAATATTTGCCATCAGTGGTTTGTTAAACATGAACAAACCGCGTAAGAAAATCTTTGAATGGGCTGTGAATCATGCCGGATGCAGTTTTGATCAGGCCGTTATGATCGGCGATCGCATCGACCGGGACATTTTTCCGGCCAAACAACTCGATATGATGACCATTCAGGTTCATTGGAATACTTATCGTAAAGGCTTTACGACAAAAAATAAAAAACAAGAGCTCTATCTCGCGTCTCTTGATCGTATCAAAAACTGGCAAATTGAACCTAATAGCCCCAGTGAAGCCGCCGATGCCGTCGTTGAGAAAGTCATTGATTTACCCTCCGTTATTCAAAAGCTCGGATCTGTATGAAGGCGATGCTATTGGCGGCCGGCTACGGTACGCGCCTTCAGGAGATTACGGCCACACTTCCCAAACCGCTGATCGAAGTGCACGGACGACCTTTGATTTATTATCCGCTTTCCGTTTTAAAAAAGGCGGGAATACGTGACGTTATTATTAACGTTCATCATCATGGAGACAAAATAAAAAATGTTCTGGGCGATGGACGATCGTTGGATATGATCATCCATTATTCTGAAGAAAAAACCATTCTTGGAACCGGCGGCGGGATTAAAAATGCTGAAGCGTTGTTGGGCGATGAAATTTTTGTCGTGATCAATAGTGATATAGTTTGTGATATTAATCTGGCTGACGTCATTCACTATCACATGAAGTGCAAAAGCGATGCGACAATGGTAGTCCGGCATGATCCGCAAGTGCCCAACTTCGATGAAATCAAACTGAACAATGATTTCAATGTGGTTTCGATCAATGATGTTCCAACACCGCCGAAGATTTACATTGCTCGTATGTTTACGGGCATTCATATTTTAAGCCCAGTTGCATTCCAATACTTAAAGCACGAGTTCTCATCCGTGATTACCACGTTTTATCAACCCGCTTTACATGAACAACGTTATATTGCAGCCTACGATTTCAACGGTTTTTGGTGTGACGTAGGAACCAAAGAAAGCCTGCAACGCATTAATTCAGAGGATTTACCGTTTGAAATTTGAAACGTTTGTCAAACAAAAAAAAGATACCTGGAATCGCCTGAATGCCTTGATCGAAGCGAACAGCGGCGCATCCAGTAAACGGGAGGAAGATCTGTCTGAAATGGTGCGTCTTTACCGTTCAATATCCGCGGATTATGCCTATGCTAAAGCCAATTACCCTTATGACCGCGTCGTCATCGAGCTCAATACACTGATGGGCAAAGCTCACGCGGTTATTTATGGCTCGCAACCATTCCGCTGGAAAAAACTTTCAGATTTTTTCTTTTCTGAATTTCCTAACATGTTCAGACACCATTTCCGATTTTCACTATGCGCTTTCCTGATCTTTTTAGTTGCAGCCATTTTTGCTTTTATCGGTAGTCTATCCAATCCGCAATTGCCGCAATATATCCTCGGTGATTATTATGTTAACATGACGCTTGAAAATATACAAAAGAACGACCCTTTTGCTGTATATAAACAAGCGGACAGTCCTGTGATGTCAAGCTTCATCATGACCAACAATATTAAAGTCACTTTTTTTGCGTATGGAATGGGGATTTTGGCCGGCGTGGGAACGATCTACGTTATGTTCTACAATGGATTAATGCTTGGTGTTTTTTTCTTTGTTTTTTTTGAGCACAATCTATTGACAGAATCCGTAGCCACGGTGATGTTGCACGGTACCATCGAATTAACGTGTATTTTTATTGCCGGCGGAGCCGGATTACTAATCGGTAAGGCGCTGGTTTTTCCTGAATCTTACAGCCGTCGCGAGGCATTAAAAATTTACGGATTCGACTCGATTAAATTGATCCTGGGCGCTGCGCCGTTATTGATTATTGCCGGATTGATCGAAGGTTTTGTCACGCGCATGGACATGACTATCCAATTTAAGATGACTTTTATCGTTGCCAACGTATGTTTTTTAATTTGGTATCTCGCGTTGTTGGGTAAAGAAAGAAAAAAAACTACTCTTCTTGCTGAATGACAGCAAACTTCACCGTCGTTTTTCCGATCTTCGGGACTTCGATCAATGCAATGTACATCCCGCTCGCAATGAATCGCCCTCGCTCATTCCTCAAATCCCATATCTCCATCCCCGTATATCCTGACTCCGGTTCTCCCTTCGTGTAAGGCTCCGTGTCCAAACGTTCATTATTCGATGTCGCATTATGTTGTATAATCTTCACCAAATCCCCCGATACCGTAAACACCTTGATCGTCACCACATCCGGTAAATTCATAAACTTTAACAGCTTTTCCCCTTGCAATACTTGATCTCTATACGCCTGCCCATAATAAGGATTCGGTACCACCTTTATGTCCTTCAATGACCGGCGTATCGTCTTATTCTCCGCTTTGGTTAGCGCTTTGGTTGTAAATGTATAACGATCATTCGGAGTGATTAGATGATACACTCTCGCTGTTAGGATTCCTTCATCAGGAATATTACGGTAAATCAATCCTTGTAAACCTCGGGTTACCATATCAATCGCATAATCATCCGCCATAGAATCATATCCCATTTGCGTACGGATGAAATCACGGTATGCTATTCCATCAAAACGCCCTTCTGCCGAATTATCATCCTCATTATCACGATAAGTCGGAAACCAAGCCGCATAATTAGCTGTTCCAATGCCATACAATGTCACATTAGGTTCCAGCGGCCGCCCATTGAACGGCATCACTCCAAAATGTCCTGTCAAAGCACTCAGATCATACGAACTTGTATCAAAACCCATCGTACTTCGACGTTCAGGTCCAAAACCGTCATCCGCAGCAATAGCACTTAATCCAATACTTTCAAGCGACCACAATGCATTCGGTCCGCCGGTATCATAATGACTATTGCGTAACGTCGTATTGATCTGACGTGCAACTGTTACTCCATCCGACGGATCGATTTCAAATACTTTAAACGGCACACGCAGATAATTAACTAATCCTAATGTACCACCGTTGGTACAATACGCATAACTCCACTTCGTCGAATCACGGCTGAACTGGATCTCGAAATCCTTGTTGGCTGTCGTAACTGTTTCGGCTTCTATTTCGGTAGATGCAAACGATCCATTGGCATTTCTAAAAACTCCGCCGACTAAATCTGAATTGGGAGAAAAAATACCGGACGGACTGGAGAGACCCCATGTATTGAATTCGGGAATGGTAAGCCTATTACCATTCCACGCCCCGCGGAACCATGCCTGCGTAAAGCCTATGCTTGTAAACTGTGGCCCTGGAGTATAGGTAACCGATTTAAAATATCCGACAGGAGGACCATATACTTTGATCAATACTCCATCCACGATACTAAACAACTCATCCTTCTCATCCTCATCCTTTGATGCGATGATCGTTGAAAAATAACGGTCATCGACTTCCTGATCCCCTCCGTCATAGATTCCATTCCTATTCACGTCACGATACGTCGAAGGATCGTCCGCTTTATTCGAAAACGGAATTAGTATCCCTTCACGAAAAATCCGATACGCCATGATATTCGGCGTAAGCCCTTGCAATGTATCTCCACCTTGACTACCTGGAATTTGAAAAAATTCTATTGTATATGCATTGCCGGTTATTTTTGACGGATCAATTACATTCACTTCTAACGAAGCATCTGAATAGCCCGCGGAATGCTCAACCGCACTCACTTCCACGCCTTCTACGCCCGGTCGGTCTTTATCCGGCACCACTGCCACTGCATTGGCCATCTTGGACGATTCTAGCGTGATCGGCAGTCCCACCGGACTGGCTATGGCCGCTCCATCCGGTGACGCTGCTGCACTGCCTGTATATCCGATATACGGCTGCGCATCATACGAACATACTGCATAATAATACTTTCTTCCGTTCACCACCTCCCGATCAACATATACATACTTCAACCCATTATCAGTACCGATCTCTACAGGTTCAATCCTAAGCAAACCGCGTTCATCAACATATACCGTAATCTCAACTCTCTTTCCGTCTATCTTGTCAAACTCAGCTATCTTTTCGTAACTCCCTTCCAAACCTGTCAGGCTTTTATACACCCGGTAACCTTGAAAATCATACATCACATAATCCGCGGTATACAGCGGTGTCGTGATTCCGGCTTTCTGGCCAAACTCATCCACCGTATATTCTGCCGCATTGCCCCACGAAATGAATACGGCTTTATCCATCCCGGCTACTGCGATTTTTGGTACTTCGGGCGGCTCGGGACGAGCAAAGCCTGAACTCAATACCATTTGAGCGTACAAATCCGTTTGTTTCATCTTTGCAAATGCCGCTAACCGGTTCGCGCCTTCGCCTCCGATCACTCCTGCCCATATCTCCTGATTATCTCCCGATCTTAACGTGAAAGGACCGGTGCTGTTCAAAATTCGCCAGTCATTTCCATCCCGTTCCGACGCAACATCCGGTGACCCCTGTTGTGTAAGTGGATTGCCAGGAAATATATATTTATAACCTCTGCCATTATCTGTTTTAGCAATTCCGCTTCTATTTAAACCTGCCAGCAGGTTATACCGCTCATTATTGGCGTGAGGATCGGTCCCATGGTCATAAGAAGCAGTTGAAATAGCGCCAAGCCATACGCTATCACCATTTAACAGTTTTTGCTCATAGTTATTGCCCGACGAATTATAGTACAGCCTATGAGTATTCCCGCTGAATTTTAGATAAGCATCTATTAAAATTTCCGAAGTATCTGCTATAGGTCCCTGAAAAAAATCAAATCCGACTGCCGCAGGAAATGGCTCGTCTTCGGAATCATAAGCGAATCCAATTCCAAGAATTGAATCGGATCCTACAATATCATTAAACGAATTATTGACATCCGAATCAGCATATATTCCAAAATACGAATCAGTATAGTCGACATTGGTTTTATTTGTGATCGTGAATTTTAAAAACACCACATCGGATAACAAAGGCTCGTCAAATACAAACGACTCTAAAACTACTTCCACTCCCAATCCGGGATTCGGGCTCGTCCCAGACTTTTCCTGGCTCCTCGTTGTATCCAGATCATTAAATACCACCCATGTCTGAGCATCCGCAATAAGGGAAGGCTGATTTGAAGCAGTCCTCTGACCTGGCCAGCTTGTCCAATCGGCCACGCTGGCCGAATCGTCACCCTCTCCTTGATTATATTTGTTGATGAAATAAACTTTGTTGGGCGCGGCGGCGGGATTTTCAGCCTGCAGTGAACTGAACGGAACATTGGAATTTACAATTCTACCAGGCTGATATTCTGAAGAATATTCAACTTCGCTACAAACTTTAATGCCGTCCTTGATAGTTGCAAAATAAAACCCAGCCGCGTAAACAAGTGTCCTGCCTGTTCCTCGTGGAAATTCACTGCCGGCACTGTTACCCCCTGATGGTTCAGCACCATTATAGTTATAGAAATACTGACCTGTATTTCGCATTACATAATTCCAATTATTATATCCAATCCATATCGTCTCGACAATATCCGGCTTTCTGAGTCTCGCTTTGAGCTTAATTCTTCCATCTTCTTTTGCCTCGCTTTGAGAAATAAGCCATGCAGCAAGTAAGCTAATTGCTGCCACCCATATTAATGTTCGTAAAACTGATTTCATATCCCCTCCGATCTTATGTGGAACGGTCGCAAGCAATTCAGATCTCAGCATTCGGCTTGCTGTATATAGAATATATTGAAATAGTACTTTTCAACCTGTAAAAAATTACATGAAAAAGTGTAAGTTATTTGAGATGGAGTTTAAATATATTTTTTTTAAAAAAAAAGCCCGCTCTAAAGAGCGGGCTTCATAATCAAGCAAGCAACTTCACAGCATTTTAGAATTTAATACCAACTGTAAAACGATGGGTTGCATCAAGTTGCCCCATATCAAGATAACCGTAATCAACCGTGACACCGAGATTGTCATTGAACTTATAGTCAATACCGCCGCCGAACGTCAAGCCCGCCGTCGATGCTTTACCTGTCTTGTAATCCCGGTCTTTCTTCAACGTCGACGTGTATCCCATACGGGCAAACACCATGTTCTGGAACCCATACTCAAAGCCCAGATTCGTACGACTCGCCTGGAAGCTGTTGATGTTCTGCTCCAGTAAACCTGTGATCGAATTCTGTTCATTGCGATACAACTCCATGCTCGCTCCAAAATTCACCGCCGCCGGTAATTCAAACGGCTCAGAATCGAATTTTAAAAAGGACGTCGAACCTGAAGCATCAACGATTTCGCGCGTAAGACCGTCGCCATCATACTTGGCCTGCGGACCGATATTCGTCGCCGCAAAGCCCAGCTTCAGTCCACGGTAACCCGTGTTATACGTAAAACCAAAATCGAAGCTCACTCCACTGGCCGATACCAGGTCGATCTTCGAATTGATGAACTTCACCGTCAAACCACCGCTCACACGGTCCGTGATCTGTTTCGAATACGAAAAACCTAACGCCAGTTCATACGGTGAATAAAATCCGATATTCCCTCCCGGACTCGCTTCCGTTGTCTTTTCGATATCTCCGTAACTCAAGTAGTTGAACGATATCGCAAACACGCCCGCTTCCGCATACGGAAACGACACCGCAGCATAGTTTGAGCTGATACCAGCAAAGTGATTCAAATACGAAAACGAAAACGTTGCCCGATCCGCCGACGATATATTCGCCGGGTTCCAGTATATCGCATTAGCGCCACTGGTCGTCGTCAGACCGTTCATGCCCATACCAACCTCCCGGGCGCCCATCGGAACCTTCAAAAACATGAAGCCGGCCTCTCCGCGTTTCTCTTCACCGGCCTGTACAGTGATAGCATATAACGCTATCATCAGTATGGATAAGATCTTTCTCATATGATTGTCTCCTTGAAAAATTTTATGCGATACCATCGGGGAGCCTTTCTAAAAAAGCTCCCCGGCTATCGACTTAATTTTATCGTACATCCGGTCCGTTAATTGTAGTGGCTTCCTGTATCACAGCAAACTTCACCGTCGTCTTGCCAACGCCCGGCGCTTCGATCAAGGCAATATACATACCGCTCGCCACGAATTTACCACCTTCGTTCTTCAAGTTCCACTGCTCTGTTGACGTATATCCCGCCGATACTGTACCAGCCAGATTCAGCGGATTGGTGTTACGACGGTCATTATTCGACGTCGAATTGTGATTAATAATCGTCACCAAGTCTCCCGCAACCGTGAAAACCTTGATCGTCGCTACATCCGGTAGGTTCATGAACTTGATCGTCTTGTTGAATAAATTTGACTGATACGTCGTTGCACGGGCATAATACGGATTCGGAACAACTTTGATGTCTTTCATCGATTTCTTCACTGTAGCCTTCGGCGCTGCATTCATTCCAGACGTATACAACGTATACCGATCGACCGATGTGTACGGGTGATTAACGATCATCTCAATCGTACCCTCGTCCGGCAATTGGGTATAAACTGTATTCTGTGTCGTGGCATCATAGGACGTTCCTACTATCGTAGTGCGACAGAATTCATTCCACTCCACGCCGTCCATTGCGGTAGAGGCCAGACTCGAAATCACTCTTGGTGCCGGCGTCCATACAGCATAGACATGGCCTGCAAATAAGCCCACACCGTTCAACTTTTCTCCACCAGCCAATGCTCCATAATGACCGGTCTTGGCTCCTAAATCATACGTCGTCGTATCAATGAAGAAATAACCGCGTGTCTGAGGGCCTAATCCATCATCCAATGGATCATTGGTAAATCCACCGGTATACAAACCAAATCCACGCGAGTTAGCACCCGCCGTATTCCGATCGCGTGTAACGATATTCAATTGTCTGGGCGTTGCATTACCATCCGACGGATCTACCTCAAACACCCGGAATGGTACACGGACATAGTTAACCATATTTCCGCTGCCGCCGCTGGTACTGTATGAATATGACCACTCGGCAGAATTACGGCTAAACACAATACGTAGATTACGATTGAATTCCGCTCCACCTGCATTGTTCGGTGGACCGCCGTAATTGACTACATATGGCGTGAAACCATGATCAGCATCTCCGATACCGAGATCTTCATATTCCTGATCGCCAAACTGACCATCCCAATGGCCGGTAAACCATGCTGTATCCATATTGGCAGCTGTATATTGAGGACCCGGCTGATATTCTACCGACTTGAAGAAAGCCGGCGGAGCATAGACCTTAACCATTATCCCGTCAATGATATAAAACTGTTCATCACTCAGATCGTTGTCTTTGACAGCAATGGTTGTTGCAAAATAACTGTCATCTAGAACTTCATCCGTGCCATTAAAAATACCGTCACCATTGGCATCATAAAATGTGCTGGGATTGTCAAGCTTATTTGAAAACTTAACCTGAATACCATTTTTGATAACACGGTATGCCGTCGTACTGGCTCCATAACCTACAAGATCTTTTCCGCTGAGTGTTGAATCGGGTATCTTGTAAAATTCAATGGTAATGTCCGTATTCGTGACAGCTCCATAATCAACAATCTCATATTCGATCAAACCGTCGCTGCCGCCGGCCACATGAACAAAACTATCCACTTGGGCTTCAGCAACCGAAGTACGAACCGGACTTGGTACAACGGAAGTGACGTTTGCACTCTGAGCCGTCTCCAATGTAATCGGCAATCCGAGCGGGCCAGGAATGGCGGCACCGCCGGGACCGACCACTGGGCTTCCTGTCGAACCGATATACGGCTGTGCATCATACGATGTAACGGCATAGTAATACCGGCGACCATTCACCACATCATGATCGGTATAGCTATATTTCAATCCGTTGTCTGTGCCAAATACCACTTCTTCGATACGTAAATATCCGTTATCATCAATGAATGCATTGGATTGGCTAACCCGGCCGTCAATTAAATCATATTCAGCTATCATGTCATAGCTGCCCGAGAGTCCCGTCAGACTTTTGTAAACACGATATCCTTGAAAATCATTCGAACGATAATTGGCTGAGAACGCAGGACCCGATAAACCGGCCAATTGTCCGAAATTGTCGACAGAATATTCTGCAGCATTATTCCAGGATATATCGACTTTGCCATCGCCTGCAGCCACAGACATAGCCGGCACTGCCGGGGCTCGCGGGAATACCAAGCCCGCGTTGAAAATTGTTTGCGCATAACTGTCTACCGTTTTCATTACGGCAAAAGCCGCCAGACGGTTTGCACCTTCTCCGCCGATCACGCCTGCCCATATAGTCTGAGCTGAATTGGCCTCAATTCTGAATGGTCCGCAACCGTGCAGAATACGCTGATCATTCCTATCCAGTGCGCTGGCCACATTGGCAGTGCCTTGTTGAGTCAGAGGATTGCCGGGGAAGGCATACTTATAGTTTTCACCTGTTCCGGTTTTAGGAGCTCCGGCTTTCGTCAAACCGGCCAGCAAATTATATCGCTCAAAATTGGCATGCGGATCGGTTCCATTAGCATACGTGTTAAATGACGTCGCACCGAGCCATATCTGGTTGCCGGGCAGATTCGTCACTTCATAACGATTAACTGCCGGATTATAAGTCAGCACCGTCTTATTCGCACCAAACTTCTGACGTAATTCAACTGAAACGGCTGCCGTATCGACCACGGGACCCTGGAAGAAATCAAATCCCGTTGCAGCCGGGAAAGGCTCGTTTTCGGAATCATAGACGAATCCGAGTCCGGCAACGGTATCTATACCGACAATATCATTACCGGAATTATTGACATCAGCATCCATCCACAAACCAATATAAGAACTATCGTAATTGACATTAGTCTTATTTGCGATGATCATTTTAATGAACACCACATCTGCCAGCGAACCTTCATTGATCGCATACGACTCTAACGTTACTTCCAAGCCCAATCCCGGATCGGGACTGGTGGCAATTGCTTCCTGGCTCAGATCTAAATCCAGATCATTGAACACCGCCCAAGTCTGAGCATCGGCAATGAGCGCAGGAGTATTGGAGACATCCCGAAGGCCCGGCCAGGCTGTCCAGTCCGCTAAACGGGCGGCATCTTCACCTTCGCCTTGGTTGTCCTTGTCAATCACATACACCTTATTGGTCGGCAACGCCGGATCTTCCGCCTGCAGTGAAGCAAACGGAACATTCGAATTTAAAATATGACCCGGTTGATATTCGGCTGAGAACTCAACCTCACTACAAACCTTATTGACGCCGTTTTTAGGAGCCGCCACATACAAACCGGCCGCATACACAATCGTACGGCCCGATCCGCGTGGAAATTCTCCACCGGCATTATTGTTATTATCATCCAAATCCGGAGAATCATAGAAATATGATCCTTGATTTCTCATCACGTAACTCCAGTTATTGTAGCCTACATATAAGGCATCTACAATATCCGGTTTTTTGATCCGGGCTTTCAGCCGTGATTTCGAATCTTCACGGGCTACACCCAACGATATATACATCAGGCTGATCGCCATGACCGTCAGGATACCCGCGATAGCGAATATTTTTCTCTTATTCATATAATTACAACTCCGTTTTATTTATCCTTAAGTCTCTTTTCTTAAGTAATCCGGTTACATCCGGAATTAGAAATTGAAAATAACTCCTAAGCGAGCCTGACGTGGTGTATCATAGCTTAAACCATCACGGAAATTGACCTGATACTCAAGCAACTGGCGTTGGTTCAAATTCTGTCCACCCGGCGAATCCAAGAAACCGTTGTCGTCAGCCAAACCTGTAGCCGTATACACCGTCAGAATATTCTTACGATCAAGCAGATTCAATACTTGAACATACACATTCATACTCATGTTACTGCCAAAATAAACCGTCTTATCCGCTTTCATATCAATGCGGAATGTCCACGGCTGGCGCTGGGAATTACGGCGGCCGACCACCTTACCTTGGGGCACACCGAAAACCTGAACCGGCACTACTTCCGTCGGAGTAAACGGCAAACCGCTTCCGGCATTGACTAAGAAATTAATGCCGGCATTCTCCAATACCTTCTGACCGCCCAATTCCGGACCTTCGCCTTTGGAGTTACGGATATCAAGCGTCGCATTGATGTTATGCGTTTGATCGAAATTAAGCGGTGCGTTGAATTTGGCATCCGAATAACCCAGCCAGGAAGCACGGAAACCAGAGTTTTCACCTGAACCTGTACCACGAGCCGATTGGAACGTGTAGTTCAAGCGTCCGGAGAATTTCGATACGCGACGAACTTCAAAAGCAATGTTGACACCTTGAATAACGCCTTCATCCGTATTGCCGCTCATAATAAGACCATTTGGCCTGGACGAAATCGCTCTGGAATTGATCAGATCCTGAATATCTTTGTAATAAGCATTAACATCGATAGCGACGTTATCACTCAAAGCCCTTCTCACACCCACTTCGTATTGTGTGCTCTTTTCAGCTTTCAGATTGGGATTGCCGACTGTGGTTGCAAAAGGAGGAGCCAGTGATTGTCTTTCCAAGAAATCAGGGCTCACATACAAATTCTGTAAATTCGGTTGTTGAAAGAATTTACCGTAGCTTAAACGGAACTGAGTCTTTTCAGACACCGGGAAGCTGACACTGAAACGAGGGCTGATCTTATGATCGACTTCCGCACTTTCATAATCCTCGGGTCCTAAATTACCAGCCCATAATCTGTCAGTCGTATTGGCTTGATAACCATTGATACCGTTTTTATCGGTAAACTTACCGGCTTGATTGGCATCATACTGACCCGTCGGGTCCGATTGATCTTTCAGCCGTTTGGCTCCCGGATCAAATAAGTCGTAGCGAAGTCCTCCGCGAATGACCAGTCCTTCATATTCTAATTTGTCCTGTAAATAGGCCGAAAAACTGGTTGGATTGGCCGGACCGAGAATTTTATTTTCTAAATCGTCTTTACCGATCTTAACCGGTTTGTAATTGGAATTTACGATATAACCAATATTGTCATTCGAGCCACCGATCGGATTATCAACGTCAAGAATATTCAGTAATCTTACCCAGTGGTAGAAATAATCGACACCGGCTTTGATCTGATGATTCTTATTGATCTGATTTGTATAATTGGATTTAAATGCAAGATACTTATCTTCATCCGAACGATAATTCAAAGCTCCACGGCCAATATCATTCAGCAAATTATCACCATAAAATGACGAAGAACCTGTATTACCCGTTTGAGCATTTGAATATAATTCGAGACCACTCCATTTAAATCGGTCATTCATAAGACGGCGTTTACTGACATATCCATTAACACCGAAATCTAAGAAACTCCGGTCGTTAATTGTGTATGTGGCAATACCGCCAACATTCAAGTTGTTTATGTCGCGTAATAATTGTTGATCCGGATTTAGTACGCGGGCCATTGTAAAGCTTCGGCGATAAGTTTGAGAATAGTTACCTGACAAATCCACACGAAGACGATTGGCAATAACATCAAAGGTCAATTTACCTTGAAGATTATAGCCGCGATCACTGTTCATGCCAATACCGGCTCCTCGGGAAGGACGAGCGCCTTGTTTGAATTTGATTTTACCGTTGCTGTTCACATCCCATAATACCGTATCCATGGCTCCGGCTTGCTCGTTGACAAGTCCGACATCAGAAAGCTCGAAAACAGGATGTCCAGTAATACTCGGTTCCGCATCTTTAATATTGCGGCCTTCTGCTGAAACATAAAAACGAATCTTATTGTTACCGGGAATGATCGGACCACCGATACCGCCGCTGAACACATTGTAGCCGTATGATTCGGCAACACCTAATCCACCCGGATCGCCATTCCACTCGACATTACCGGAATAACGGGTTCCGCCGGATTTAGTCGTTACCTGGATAATTCCTGACTGGTTACGGCCGTATTCGGCATCGAAACCACCAGTAATAACTAAGACTTCTTCCACTGCACCGTTAGGTACAGTCGCGTTTGCAATGCCGGTCAAAAGATTGTTTTGTTGGAAACCGTCCATATAAACACCGGTTTCATTAGGACGACCACCGCGTACGCTCACGTTACCGGTTCCACCGTCCAAATTTCTCACATTGGATTGAATGGTGATGCCAACCCCGAGATTAGCTGCCGCCTGGAAACCGCGGACCGGCAGGTTCTTGATTTCTTCGGATGATGTTACCGTCATGGTCATTGTCTGATCTTTTTGGATCAGTGGACGTTCCGCTACGATCACCACTTCTTCACCGCCCAACTCTGTTGCGCTCAAATCGAAATCCAAACGGGTTGTGAAGTCCGGTAATACGCGGACATTTTGTTTAGTAACTTTTGTATAACCAATCATGCTCGTACTGACGGTATAAACACCCGCCGGCACGTTGATAATGCTAAACTCGCCTTGTGCGTTGGTCGCAGCACCCATCGTTGTTCCTTCCAGAATGATATTCACACCCGGAAGGGCATCGCCCGTTTCTTTGTCCTTGACCATCCCGGTAATTTTACCGTTCGTGCCGGCGAACAATTGAACAGGAACAAAAACTGCCACTGCCAACAGCAATAGTAGTCTTCTGCATGTACTCGTGAACATAGAGTTCCTCCTTAGATTTGATGACGAGAGTTAATTAGATAGGAATGGAAAAGAAGTCGTAACAAATTACTGTCTTTGCCTCCTTTACTTTTGTTTAAAGCCTAACAAATTTTTTAAATGCGAAAGAAACTTTACTGTCTAGGATGAGAAAAAACTAAAATGAAAGAAATTGACACACTTAACATGTGTAAATTTTGATCAGCTTATGGTCTTTTTTAAGAAATGAGTTTGTTTTACCCTTATTGCAATATTCAAAGCCTAGGACGGCTGATTGGTAACTATATTGCGATATTGTGTGTTAGCGGGATCAATATATGACCCGTTTGTGCAAATGTCAAGCATTTTCTACCTGTTTGGGTCAAATCAATAACAACTATATAACCCATTTAATATAAAATTAAAAATTTCATACCCTAAACAGGTATGACCCGTTTGGGTTATTTTATTGTAAATGGGGGCTGTTCACTGTATAAATTTTGAATACGGTTTGAAGCAGGTTCGATGAATTTAATTGTTGAAATGGGAGGTTTTCCTATATATATTAGCGGACTTTTGAC
>JAIBAF010000019.1 GCA_019695335.1 bacterium | reverse complement strand
TCATACAAAATATCAACCTCGAACAAAATCGGTTTGGATTCGAACCGGAAGTAACGGCAAAAATTGCAAAAATTAAAAATTGCAGGATATACGAAGTCGGGATTTCATATCACGGACGAACTTATCAAGAAGGAAAAAAGATTAATTGGAAAGATGGTGTGTCGGCAATCTGGTGCATATTAAAATATAACCTGTTTTGAAAGTTATGCCGTTGATAAAACATATATTACAAATTATTGCATGGGAAGGATTAAACCCCTACTTGCTTAAAAAAAAGCAAAAAAAACGCTATTCTTTTCCAGTAGGATTTAAAGGAATCAATCTAGGCTGCGGTATGGATAATCCAACGAACTGGCTTGGTATCGATGGAGGAATTTCAATTTGGCTAACGCACGAGCATCCTATATTGACGCGAATGTTTTTCAGATTTTTTAATATGTCACATAATTATTCATCGACTACTTATATTAATAAAGCAAACCATTCAACAATTATTCACCATGACTGCACTTATGGAATACCTTTGGATGATAATATCGTTCCGGCAGTCTACTCATCCCATTTTTTTGAACATTTATCTAAAACGCAGGCACAATCGCTCTTATCAGAATGTTACCGAGTTTTAAAACCTAATGGGATTATCAGAATATGCGTGCCCTCGTTGGACGAAGAAGTCACGCGCATAAAATCAGCCTTGCAGACTTATCCCCAAGATGTTACTATGCTACAAAGATTTGTCACGACTGATATCGTCGGATTTAATAGCTACTATAGCAATCACCGATGGATGTATAATTTTTACGAAATGAAATCAATATTAGAATCGGCGGGATTTTCACAAATATCTGAGAAACCGTTTAAATCGGGCAACATTCAAGATGTCGCTCTTCTGGATACTCGTGGGGGTTTACATGTCGAAGCTATAAAAATTTGATCTAAATAAAGAAAGGAAAATAATTATGGGTTTTATGAGTAAAATGGGAATTTTTAGCCAATTGCTACAATTCCTGTGGGCAAAGAAACTGTGGTGGATGATACCAATGGTGATCGTTATGGTGTTATTTGGATTATTATTGGTATTCGCACAAGGTTCAGGTTTGGCTCCGTTTATCTATACCCTATTTTAATTCAATGACGGATACCAAAGTTTTTTTTGACCAAGTCGCCTCACGCTGGAATCTGAATTACAAAAAAAGCCGTCTTTTTCAACAAAGGCTTAATAAAATTCAGGAACTTTCAAACGATGTTTCGATAAAAGATAAGGCCATTCTCGACCTTGGCTGTGGTAGCGGCATGATCAGTTTCTACTTCGCCCAGTCTGATGCGCGTGTGACGGGCATCGACGTATCTGAAGACATGATCGGAGAAGCCCGATTATTATTTTCACAAAACAACATGAATGCTACTTTTGCAGTCGGCGATGCAACAGCGCTCAATTTTCCTGATGCGACATTTGATCTCATTACCTGTATCAGCGTTTTGGAGTGGATAGAAAATGATGAAAAAGCTTTGCGTGAAATATCGCGCGTGCTTAAGAAGGATGGCATTTTGATTCTATCCGTTCCAAATAAAAGCAGCCTGTTACGATGGTTTGAAAAATTATCAGCTATTATGCGAAAGAGCTTATTGCGATTGTCAAAAACGATCAAACCAAGTTATCTTGAATACCAGCATCATCAATACCGTTCAACCGAAATACAGCTGCAATTACAAAAATTCGGTCTGAGCACTTTGACATCCCTTTATTATGCCGGTCCTTTCGAAAATTCAAAATTTATCCAATCATGGATGAGCCATTCTTGTTTAGGAATGATGTATTTTTTAAAATGTAAAAAAACTGGTTGAGGTTACCTTGCTGCAAGTCATTCAAAATTACAACAACGGCGAATTGAAAGTTGACAATGTGCCGCCTCCCGCACTGCAAGCCGGCGGAATTTTAGTCAAAAATATGTTTTCACTGATCAGCGCCGGAACGGAACGCACCACTGTCGAGACGGCTCAAAAAAGCTTGATTGGAAAGGCGCAAAGCCGTCCGGATCTAGTTAAAAAAGTCATCAATACAGCTAAGCGTGACGGCTTGATGACGACAATCCAGTTAGTAAAAAACAAACTGGATACTCCTGTTCCGCTCGGATACAGCAGTTCGGGTATAGTCGTAGCCGTTGCCGAAAATGTAAATGATTTTGCCGTTGGTGACCGTGTTGCCTGTGCAGGCCAAGGTTATGCTTCACATGCTGACGTTATTTTCGTCCCACAAAATCTTGCAGCAAAAGTTCCCGAAAGTGTTCAACTTGATGAAGCAGCGTATTCGACATTAGGCGCTATCGCCATGCAAGGAGTTCGTCAAGCCGAAGTGAGCATCGGTGAAAATGTTGTTGTGGTTGGTCTTGGATTGATCGGCTTGATTACAGTTCAGATTCTCAAAGCAGCCGGCTGTCGGGTTATTGGACTAGATATTTCTGAAGATGCCTGCAAAACCGCCTCGTCCCTTGGCGCCGATTACACGATCCTTGCATCGGATAACTATATGCCGATCATTGAAAAATCTACCGATGGCTATGGTGTTGACTGTGCTATCGTGACAGCGGCTACCCCTACCAACGAACCGATTGTATTATCGGGAGAGATTCTTCGCAATAAGGGCAAGTTGATCATTGTGGGAGGTGTACCGGCCGATATCCCACGGAGCCCGTTTTATGAAAAAGAAATCGATGTACGTTTTTCCCGTTCATATGGACCAGGCCGTTATGATATTTTTTATGAAGAACGAGGTATTGATTATCCATATGGATATGTTCGCTGGACAGAAAATCGTAACATGATATCGTTTTTGAATCTAATTGCTGCAAAAAAAATTGACCTGCAAAGCATAACCACCCATCGTTTCAAAATTGAGGATGCGGAAGATGCCTATAATCTGATTTCAGGAAAATCAAAAAAACGTGAACGCTATATAGGCATTTTACTGACTTACACGCATCGACACGAGATACAAGCAGAAACGATCATTCCCATTACTGATTATAATCGATCACCAAGTGAAGGAAAAGTAAAAATCGGGTTTATTGGCGCGGGTAATTTCGCTCAAAATTATTTGTTACCGATTTTGAAGAAAAATAAAAAACGAGTCGAACTTGTTTCGGTTTCAACATCGCGTGGCGTCACCGCTTCCAACGTTGCAAAAAAATTTAAATTCTTATCGGCTACAACCGATAATAACGAGATTCTAAATCAAACCGATATCGATTGTGTTTTTGTTGCAACCCGCCATAACCTCCACGCGCCTTACGTAATCGAAGGAATTAAACGTGGCAAATCCATCTTTGTAGAAAAACCGCTGGCATTGAGTGTTGAACAGCTTAATCAAGTTATCGAAGCCTATCAAGAGTTTAACGGCCGTGTCATGGTAGGATTCAACCGGCGTTTTGCACCAACGATCGTTGAGACTAAAAAATTCTTCGATAAAAAAATTCAACCGGTGACGATTACTTATCGCATCAACGCCGGATTTGTTCCTAAAGAACATTGGACGCAAGATCCGATCGAAGGCGGAGGGCGCATCATCGGCGAAGTTTGTCATTTCGTCGATCTCTTAATGTTTCTGACAGGTTCCTTGCCCATTAAAGTTTATGCCGATACTATTTCGATCACACGTGACGATATGATGAGCAAAGACAATATCAGTATTACTTTTAAATTCAGAGATGGATCCATTGGCCATATTATTTATACCGCATCCGGCGATCGAACGTTTCCTAAAGAACGCATTGAAATGTTTTGTGAAAATTCAATTGCAGTAATTGATGATTTCAAACAAGTAACGTTTTCGAGACATGGCAAAGTCAAAACATTCGGAGGCTCGAAACAAGACAAAGGATATCATAGCGCTCTTGAACATTTTATCAAAAGCATTGAATCAGGCAATGATTCCCCCATCCCTTTTCGGGATTCTGTCAATGCAACTATTGCCACTTTCAAAATATTAGAATCGATTAATACCGGTCTGCCTGTAGAAATACAACTGGATGAAAGGCAGGATTTTCTGATGGGTTTATCGCGCATTCACACCGAACATCTTCGCGCTTAAATTTAAATAGGATTCATGATCGACATTACAACCGCACTTTCTGACCTTGAACGCTATATTGAAAAGGAATCTTACAAAGGTTACGATTGTTATGATGCACTGAACAGTCCGATTTTATCGGCGCTCAGTTTCAAACAGAAAAAGTTACGAATAGCCTATATTCAGGCACTCAAACTATCTCCTATCAATGTACGCCCGCTGCTTTTGATACCCAAAGGGCATAACCCAAAAGGGTTGGGCTTATGCTTATCAGCAACATCAAAGCTCTATCGGGCTACTGGTGACAAAAACTATTTGAAAAAGCTTGAGTTTTTGGCTAAGTTATTGCAAAACTTAGCAAGTAAAGGCTATTCAGGGAAATGCTGGGGTTATAATTTTGATTGGCAAAGCCGGGTTTTCTTTGTGCCTAAATTTACACCGACTATTGTCAATACATCGTATATAGCTAATGCTTTTTTAGACGCCTTTGATGCAACGAATAATAATCAATTTCTTGAAATTGCCCGCAGTGCTTGCGACTTTATTTTGAATGATCTTCATCATACTGAAGAAAATGACTCGATTTGTTTCAGCTATACCCCGATCGACCAACTGAAAGTTCATAACGCCAATATTCTGGGTGGAGCACTCCTTGCGAGAGTATTCGGTTATACTAAAGAACCCGTGTTATCAGACTATGCACGCCGTTCAGTCTCCTACGTCATGCGTTATCAACAGGCCGATGGGTCATGGCATTATGCTGAAACAAACATTCAAAAATGGATCGACAGTTTTCATACCGGATTTGTTCTTGAGTCATTGGACCAATATATTCGTGGAGTTAACGATTCATCATACATTCCCAACTTGCAAAAAGGATATGAATTTTTCATTTCCCATTTTTTTTTGAATGACGGAACACCAAAATATTACCATAATCACACTTATCCGGTTGACATACACAGCGCAGCGCAAGGTATTGTGACTTTAGTAAAGTTGAAGAGTTATCATGAAAAAAGCGATGAAGTTTTGAACAATTTGATTTTCTGGATTTTAAATAATATGCAGAGCAAAAAGGGCTTTTTCTATTTTCAACGCCGTAAATTTTTTACGAATACGATCTCGTACATGCGCTGGTCGCAAGCGTGGATGTATCATGCGCTTACGACCTATAAGACTGCTGGTGGAATATTCAATCATCAAGGAGAACAATGATCATTCTAGGCATCAGTACAGGGCACGACGCCGGTGCAGCTATTATTGCAGATGGTAAAATGGTTTGTGCAATCAATGAAGAACGTCTGAATCGCCAGAAGATGTATTGGGGATTTCCGACTCTTGCCATTGCTGAATGTATGCGTATAGCCAAAATAGATCCGAAAAGCATAGACGCGATAGCCATAGCCGGAACGAGTTCAACACGCGCCAAACCTCTCGAATTCGGGTATGAATCCGTTGGTTTTTTTCGGACATTCGTTGCCGAATTGAGCAACACGCCATTGACCGGTTTACTCATGGGAACCGATATCGGAACCAAGGCGACCAGAAAAGTTTTTGAAACTTCTATTTTCAGAGGTACGACAGAACTCGAAACTAAATTCAAAGAATTCGGCATTGCTGCACCCATGGAATTCGTTGATCACCATTTGTGCCATGCCGCTTCAGCATATTATACATCCGGATGGAATGACTGCCTTTCTTTATCTCTTGATGGCAGCGGCGACGGATATTGTTCAAGAGTTTATGATTGTAAAGACGGCAAGATGCAATTGATCAATTCCATCCCCGCCTATCACTCACCCGGCTTTTACTACTGTTATGTTACTCACCTTTTAGGATTTATTGCTTTACGACATGAAGGTAAAGTCACCGGATTGGCGGCATTCGGTAATCCGGAAAAAACAAAAGAAATCTTTTCCAGACGAATCCAATACGATTCGAAAAAATTTTCTTTCATCAATAAAGGCGGTTGGTTACAAGCTGAATTAAGGGTTTTGGAAAAATTGCTAAAGCCGTATTCTAAAGAAGATATCGCCGCAGGAATACAGGATTATTTTGAAGATATGGTATCGCAATATGTTGCTGATGCTGTTAAAAAAACAGGGGCAAAACGAATTGCTTTGAGTGGCGGTGTTTTTTCCAACGTTAAATTAAATCAGGAAGTTTGGAAGCGGGCTAATGCTGAAGAGATTTATATTTTCCCCAATATGGGTGATGGCGGTCTTGCTGCCGGCGCAGCTTTTGATCTTTATTTCAGGAAAAATCCTTCTTTTCGCCCCTATCGCATGCATGATGTTTATTTGGGCAGTGAATTTACCGACACAGAAATCGAATCGGCATTGAAAGATTCCGGATATCCTTACAAGCGATATGATAACGTCGAAACGGTTATCGCACAAATATTGTCCCAGAAAAAAATCGTTGCTCGTTTTAACGGCAAAATGGAATATGGACCGCGCGCATTAGGCAATCGATCCATTCTTTATCACTGCGCCGACCGCTCGGTTAATTCATGGCTAAATGAACAATTAAACCGCACTGAATTTATGCCTTTTGCTCCGGTAGTTTTGAAGGAAGACGCTCCGGACTATCTTGTCAATTTCAGCGGCGATCATTCTTATGCTGCAGAATTTATGACACTGACCTATGACGTCACAACAAAGTGTAGCGAATCAGCACCCGCGATCACTCATGTCGATAAAACAGCACGACCACAAATTGTGACTGAATCCATTAATCGCTCGTACTATAACATATTGAAAGAATTCAAAAAGCTGACCGGTCATTCGATCTTAGTTAACACCAGTTTCAACATGCATGAAGAACCTATTGTAAGAACGCCCTCCGAAGCGATTTCAGCCTTCGAGCAAAGTAAAATTCATGCGCTGGCCATAGGCAACTATGTTGTCGAAATGGATTGGAACAAATCCTGATATGTCGCCATCGAATCAAACAATAGATGTCCTGGGATTTCATACAACAACTTTGTCGAGAACTGAAATTTTGGATTTAGTTAGACAATGGATTGTCCGTCACGAGGTATCCCATCACCTCATGGCCTTAAATCCCATCAAAGTTTGCCGCGCGCGTAAAGAACACGAACTAGCTTTACACATTCATGAAGCAGACCTTGTGTACCCGGACGCCTATGGTATTGCTTGGGCCATGTCTCGCTTTTCCCGTAAAAAGTACAAACCTATTCCCGGCTGCGACCTCATGTTAGACCTTGTGAAATTGGCAGCGGAAAATAAGTTTAAAATATATCTGGTTGGCGCCGCACAAAATATTGTTGAAAAAACCCGTGATCTGTTTCTCAAAGACTACCCAAACTTGATAATCTGCGGAATCAGAAACGGATATTTTGCCGACCAAACGTCAGAAATTGAAGTAGCAAAAGAAATTGTAAAAGCTCAACCGGATATTGTTCTTGTGGCTATGGGAGCGAAAATTCAAGAAGATCTGATAAAGCTGATCCAATCTGAAGCCGTCGCTTTAGGATCGAATATTCCATTACTAATGGGTGTTGGCGGAAGCTTCGACGCTGTAACAAACAACGTTCCCCGTCCCCCTCGATGGATGTTGAACATGCATCTGGAATGGCTTTTTAGGTTACTTCAACAACCTTTTCGCGCTCCCAGGATGATTGCGTTACCAAAGTTTGCCTTGTTGACAATTGCAAAGAAATACTTCCGATTGAATGTTGATAATAAGACCCAATATAACTTTTCTAAAAAACTGATTTTAGAGTAGGAACGTTTGTGCTCGCGTACTTAATCATATTTTTGAGCGGACTAATTGTATCGTTTATATTAACTCCTTTAATCAAGAATTTATTACTTCGGAAAGGGTTCGTCGATAAACCTGATGCAAGAAAAGTTCACACCCGAGCGATCCCTAGATTAGGCGGCGTAGCCATTTATTTTGGTTTTTGTGTTAGTTTGGTCATTGCCTATTTTCGCTATCCTTCCTTATATGAAGAACGTGAAACACAATTGGTTGGATTATTTGCTGCATCATCCTTTATCGTCATGGTCGGTATCATCGACGATTTGCGTAATATCAAACCATGGCTGAAATTGATTTTTCAAATTGTGGCTGCAATTATTCTTATACTGTTTGGCTACAAGATTGAAGCTATTTCCAATCCTATCGGTCCAATCATAGAATTAGGAATGTTTAGCTATCCTTTAACCATTTTATGGGTGATAGGAATTATTAATGCCATTAATCTAGTAGATGGCCTTGACGGCCTCGCTTCCGGTGTCAGTTTGATTATATCCATGACGATATTTCTCATCGGCCTTTATTTTGGAAAAACATATGTCGCATTGTTGAGCATAGGCCTTACCGGTAGTTTATTAGGATTTTTGAGGCACAATTTTTATCCGGCAAAAATATTTATGGGCGATACGGGAAGTATGTTTATAGGTCTTGTGATCGCCGCACTCGGCTTGGTCAGTTCGCAAAAAACAGCCGTGAGTTTTGCAATTCTGACCCCACTAATTGCTCTCGGCTACCCTATTATCGATACAGCCATGGCTATTTTCAGAAGAGCCAAAGCCAAAAAAAACATTTTCGTTGCCGATCGAGAACATATCCACCATGTACTTTTATCATACGGCTACAGCCATCAGAAAACGGTGATTGTATTGTATGTCATCTGCCTATTTTTCGGGGTCATGGCTTTTCTATTCGCGACGTTCAATCGGTTCAATACATTTATCATGGGCGTTCTGTTTTTTGTCGCTCTTTTCACATTTTTATTTGTCAAATTTATATCCATTATCAAATTACAAGCTGAAGGCCAGTTAGATGTTCACGATGATGATGAAAAACCACAAAATGACAAATCTGAGATAATCGATTGAAAATAATATCGTATACAATTCTAATAACCTTGACTATTAGTTTGATCGAAACAAAAACTGCGTTGGGGCAAGAAGCAGGAGAAAGCGGTTATTCGTCTACTTTTCTCTACCTTGATCACTGGGCTTACCGGTATATTTCAATTTTGGAGGATCGCGGCTTTTTTCGCTCTTTGTTTCGATCCGCCAAACCATATAAACGCATAGACATCGCCAAAGAGCTCAAAGCTATTGATGAAACAATCCTGTCACAAGCAGAACTGTTTTGGATTAAATCTTTAAAAGAAGAATTTCATTCTGAGTTGTTGTTATTGGATAGCGATCATAATTTTGAAAACGTACAACTGGATTCACGTGTTACCGGTACTATGAATACCTACAGATTTAATGGTGACAATGAAATAGATTGGGCTTTGTTTCCTGAAATAAATTATTCAATGAAGCATTTCTCGGTGTCAGCCAGAGGAAGAGTCGACAACGGTATTCTTAATGATACAACATATTCCGGACGAACAACTCAATATTTAGCCGCACGACTTGAAGATGCTTACGGCTTCTGGCAATTTGGAAAGATGAATTTTGGAATTGGCCGTTATGCAGAAAATTGGTCTCCATTTCCTGATCGAAGTTTAATTTTATCCGGTAACCCGTACACTTATGACAAAATAAATTTTTCTTTTCAAACAAAACATATCGCTTTCAGAAGTTTGTTTGCAAAATTAGATAATATTCAAAACGCTACCCGCTATTTTTCAGCTCACAGGCTCGATATAAAATTAAATAATGGTATGAATTTCGGTATTACCGAATCTGTCGTCTATGGCGGAGTGAATCAACCAATTGAACTAGTGTATTTAAATCCTTTTAGTATTTTCGCAGCAGCGCAATTGAACGATAAGAAAGAAGCAAACGAAAATGTTGCTCTGGACTTCTTTATTCCGATTAAACAATTTAATTTCAAAGGCCAACTTCTAATCGATGATTTTATTTTGGATGGCGCTGATAAACCGGCCCCTAATCGAAAAACATCTTCCGACCGGTTAGGCTTTTTGTTTGGTTTTCAAGTAAATGACATTGGCATCCGAGAAGCTCAAATAAACATAGAATATGAACGCTTGGGAAGTTACACTTACAATGTAAAGCAAAAGCGCCCATGGCAAGCTTACACTTTCCTGGAACGTGGCTTAGGCGCCACAAATAACGATCAAGATAATTGGACATTAAGTTGCCGTTATTTTGGATTTCCCAAGTTTATTTTTTCTATAGAAGCCGTCTTTGCTCGTGAGGGTGAAAGAACATTGCAAAGTAACGATTTTGAAGATTCGACGTTTGTGAAATTGCCATTTCCCTCAGGCAAAACCCAGGATAAAATGGCTATCTCCTTCAATACCTTCTATCAACCCTTTCCAAGGCTGACGGCGGATGCGACGATTGGGTTGAGTCGATTCAAAAAATATAATCACCTGTCAAAAAACAAAAATTTCCTGGAAGCATCAGTCGGAATTAATTGGATCATTCAATATTCAAAATCCATACAATGAATCACCCTGATCAAATACCTACAAAAACAAAATCAACTTTAAAACAAAATTTGCTGATCTCCATGGGCAGTATATTTTTCATTTTACTCATAATGGAAATTATTCTGCGTATGATTGGCTACGGAAATGTAGAGACATACCTGCCGGATCAGAACCTAATATGGAGACTCAAACCGAATCAAAAAACATTTACTAAATTTGGAAATAAACCGGTTTATATAAATTCTGCTGGCCTTAGGGATCGTGAATTTGAAAAGCCAAAACCCAGTGGTACTTTCAGAATTCTTGTTTTAGGGAACTCCTGCACTTACGGATGGGGCGTAAGCCAAGAGGACACATATTCAAAAGTTCTTGAAAAAAAATTAACGGCATCGTATCCATCAAAAAAATTCGAAGTCATCAACGCGGGAGTTATCGGATACTCTATTGCACAGGAACTTGAATATCTGAAATCCGATGGAGTTGAATGGAACCCCGATATGGTGTTGATTTCTCATACGTTCAATGAAGGAAAAAGGGTCAATCCCAGAAGTCCTCAGGAAATCAAAGATCAGGTCTTTTTCTCAATGAAAATAAAGAATATATTAAGAAATATCGCGCTTTATCATTTTGTTGTCGAATATAATTTTTCAAGTCAGTACGTAAAGCTTGCAAAGAAAGTTACTGAAGACCCTACATGGATAGCCGATGATGCGTTTACGATCTATCAGGAGGACTTGCAGAGTATCATTGAAACGTCTAAACAAATGAATGCAACACCTGTATTTATGATTACGGTAACGAAAAACCAAATCACCGCTGATTCTATCCGTTATTCTAAACATCAAATGGCGATGAAAGAAATCGCCGAGTTAAACCACATACCAACGGTTGATTTTATGCTACCTTTCCGCACTCAGAAAGATAAAGATTTATATGTCGACGGTGGGCATCCTACTGAAATTGGACATGAAATAATGGCTGATGAGATTTTTAAAAAACTTTTTATGAACTATCAATAAAATGGAATAAGTAAATGAATATCTTAGGTATCTCAAGTTTTTATCACGATTCTGCCGCGGCTCTAGTTAAAGATGGACGGATTATAGCGGCTGCACAGGAAGAGCGTTTTACACGAAAAAAACACGATGATAATTTCCCAAAAAATGCGGTTGCTTTTTGTTTAAAAACAGCCGGAATCAGCCCGGAGCAAATCGATTATGTTGCATTCTATGAAAAACCACTTATAAAGTTTGAAAGGCTCCTGAGAACCTATTTCACGTATGCTCCGATCGGGCTTAATTCGTTCTTAAAGGCTATGCCTCAATGGATCCGAAAAAAACTATGGATGCCGGAATTAATTATGGAAGAGCTTAACGGCTTCAAAGGAAAGATTATATATCCCGAACATCACGAATCCCATGCTGCCGCTGCATTTTATCCCTCGCCATTCCAGGAAGCTGCTTTTTTGACGGTTGACGGTGTCGGCGAATGGACTACAACGAGCTTTGGGACCGGTAAAGGTAATCAGATTCAAATTGATTATGAGATTCATTTCCCACATTCTTTGGGCCTCCTCTATTCTGCTTTTACATACTACACAGGATTTAAAGTCAATTCAGGCGAATACAAAGTTATGGGTTTGGCGCCGTATGGCGAACCAAAGTACGTGGATTTGATCTATAATCACCTACTTGATTTAAAAGATGACGGCTCATTTAAGCTCAATATGGAATATTTCAATTACGCGGCAGGTTTAACTATGACCAACGAAAAATTTCATCGTCTTTTCGGAGGACCGCCGCGCAAACCCGAATCAATGTTGACTCAGCGCGAAATGGATTTGGCCAAATCAGTTCAAGTAGTAACTGAAGAAATTATGGTGAGAATAGCCAAGCATGTACGTAAAGCGACCGGACAAAAAAACCTTTGTTTGGCTGGCGGCGTTGCTCTCAATTGCGTTGCGAATGGAAAATTACTCAAAGAAAAAATTTTTGATGACATCTGGATCCAACCGGCCGCCGGCGATGCAGGCAGTGCCTTAGGAGCCGCAATGTTCGTTTGGTATCAATATTTAGGCAATACCAGGAATGTTGAAAAAGATGATTCCCAATTCGCTTCATATTTAGGTACCGAATATTCCGATGAAGAAATCGAGCATTTCCTTGTCAGCAAAAATATAACCTTCCAAAAATGTACAAAAGAGAAAATGGTCGATCAGGTTGCCGGCTTTTTAGCGGAAGAAAAAGTAATAGGATGGTTTCAAGGAAAAATGGAATTCGGACCCAGAGCTTTAGGAGCTCGTAGTATTATTGGAGACGCTCGTTCTTCTAAAATGCAATCAGTCATGAATCTTAAAATTAAATATCGGGAATCGTTCAGGCCGTTTGCTCCGAGTGTATTACGTGAAAAGATGTCGGACTATTTTGATGTCAATTATGATAGTAAATACATGCTGTTGGTAGCAGACGTTAAGGAAAACCGCAGGATTTCAATGACCGAGCAGCAAGAAAAACTTTTTGGAATTGATAAATTAAATATACCCCGTTCCGATGTTCCAGCAATTACGCATGTGGATTATTCAGCACGTATTCAAACGGTACACAAAGAAGTTCACGGTGTTTATTATGAATTGATTCGGGCATTTTATGAAAAGACCGGATGCCCTGTCATCGTCAATACATCGTTCAATGTACGTGGCGAACCCATTGTGTGCTCTCCGGAAGACGCTTACCGATGTTTCATGAGAACAGAGATGGACTACTTGATTTTAGGGAATTTCATATTAAGCAAAACGGATCAAACACCGTCTGAAGATAATAAAGAATGGATGAAAGAATTTGAACTTGATTGATCGAATAAAAAGGAAATAATTATGAAAGCTATTATAAATGATATTAGGCACGAAATTTCCGGAATCGACCGGAATGTTAAATCGGTACGAAAATTTGGAATATTTTTATCGATTTTTCTTTTACTGATTTCAGGCTTTTTATTTTATAAATCCAATGCTTTGTGGACCTGGTTTGGTATCGCAGGAACAGTTTCAGCGCTCCTTGCTTTTGTAGTTCCAATGATACTTTTTCCGATCTATTACGGTTTGACTTTTATATCCATGATCATCGGATATTTCGTATCCAAACTAATTTTAATATTCTTGTTTACGATTTTCTTTATCCCAGTAGGTTTAATAACAAGATTATTTCGTAAAGATCTTTTGGGTAAACGCATTGACAAAAAAAGTTCTACTTATTGGTTTAAAAAAGAAGTAACTGCTTTCTCAAAAGAGAAATATGAAAGATTGTTTTAATGGAAGAGACACGGGTCCCAGCAAGGCAAAGCCAAACGGCCTTCGAACCTGAAAATGATTCTGAAGAAGGAATTGCTGGACAGCAAATGTCTTTCCTTGAGCACTTAGATGAATTACGGCAACGACTCATAAAAATTATTCTTTCCGTTTTGGTCATGATGATGTTGTCGTTCGCATTTAGTAACGAAATTATAAAATTTCTGCTCTATCCCCCTATTTTGCTCCCGGGCCTTAAACCTCCGATTGAAATGATGAGACCTGTTATTACTCAAGTCCAAGGCTTGATGATGGTAAAAATTCAAGTAGGTCTGATAGCCGGAATTATTTTTAGTTTGCCGGTCATCTTATTTCAACTTTGGCGGTTTATTTCGCCTGGTTTACGAAAAAAAGAACGCCGCTATGCCATTCCGGTCATTCTGTTTGCTACATTTTTTTTCATGTTAGGAGCTTTTTTCTCCTATATAGTTGTAATTCCAATTACTCTAAATTTTCTTCTTTCAATGGGTTCAATTGATCCGGAACTTGGAATTGTTGTCGAAAATATGATCGATTTAGATGCCTATCTAGGTTTTGTAAGCGGCTTTATGTTAATCAGCGGTATTACATTTGAGCTACCGGTATTATCCTATTTCTTGACAAAAATCGGAATATTATCTTCATCATTCCTCAGAAAATATTGGCGTCATGCGGTTATAGGTTCCTTGTTCATTTCCGCAGTCGTAACTCCAACAACCGATATGATTACGTTATTTGTCGTGGCGGTTCCCATCATTGTTTTATACGAAGTCAGTATATGGGTTTCTGCAGCCGTAAGTCGGAAAAAAAGGAAAGAAAGTTCATGAAAGTAAATGTAGCGATAGGATTCGCCCTCATTCTGATATTATCCTCGTGCAGTACAAAACCAATTAAACATGAAGTTCAGACATCTCATGTAGAGATGGTCAATGGTGAACGAATGCTCATAGGAGACTTTACCCAGAACGAACTTATGAATGAGTTCACAATATTTAAGGCATCTTTTGATTCCTATCAACCCTCACAAAACGCTATCGATTTTCTAAAGAGTTTCTCAAATAACCTTTCTATCGAGACGTATCTTGGTACCTGGTGCTCTGATTCAAAACGCGATGTGCCACCATTTCTCAAAATTTTTGCTATGGCTAATAATCCTCATATCCAGTGCCATTTACATGGTGTAGACCGAACCAAACGTGATAAAAACGGTGAAACTTCCAGACTAGGAATTAGCCATGTTCCAACTATGATATTTTATGTTAATGGCAAAGAATTAGGCCGCATTGTTGAAAATCCTTTTCACGAAACTTTGGAAGAAGACATCCTCGATATTCTGTCGAAGCAAAGGTAGCCTTATTGAATAAAACCCGGATTATCTTTTTTGCAGGCAAAGGCGGTGTTGGCAAAACAACGACAGCCGCAGCGACAGCATTGCGTTCAGCCCAAAGCGGATACCGTACATTGATCATGAGCACTGATCCCGCTCATAGTCTTGCAGATACTTTTGAATGTACGATCGAAAAGGACGTGACACCCTTACAGTCCAATCTTGAAGCATTTGAAATCGATCCCTACTTCGAATTGAATTCAAATTGGGGTCAAATCAGAGATTATTTATCGTCTCTCATTATTTCTATGGGTGCGGATGCCTCGCTTGCCGGTGAACTCGCGACAATTCCCGGAATGGACAATCTTTTCAGCTTATTGCGGATCAGAGAGTTTCATCAATCGCAAAAGTATGACGTCATTATTGTCGATATGGCACCAACCGGAGAGAGTTTAAGGCTTTTAAGCCTACCAGATGCTATTTCATTAACGCTCAAGATCACTCGTTATCTTGAGAAATACCTGGTGTCTCCGGTGATTCGTCCAGCATCTAAAATGTCGAAATCTTTACGGGCAGTCGTTGCCCCTGAAGAAGTTGCAAAATCATGGGAAGCGCTTTTAGAGAAACTTCTGGACATCCGAAAAATCTTTGAATTCGATACTGTTACCTCAACACGACTTGTTCTGAATCCAGAAAAAATGATCATCAGTGAGTCTCAAAGAGCTTTAACTTACTTGAATCTATTTGGAATTACGGTTGATTGTGTTATCGTCAATCGAGTGATTCCTGACATCGTTCAAGGTAGTTATTTTCATGATTGGTATAGTTTACAACAACGGCATTTGAAAAGTGTGCATGAACTATTTAGTCCTCTTCCCATAAAAACCATTCCATTTTTTAAAGAAGAAGTCATCGGAATTTCCATGCTCAAACAACTCGCCGAATGCCTTTATGATAAACTTGATCCGACAGAATTATTTTATACCGAACGCCCGGTAAAAGTTATTGTAACAAAAAAAGAAAAAATATTTGCTGTGCAAGCCCCTTTTATTAAGCCCGGTCTGATTGAATTGACAACGCGTGGCAACGAACTCATAATCCAAATTGGAAATCAACTACGATCATTTATCATCCCCGATTCTCTCTCAGGATTATCTCCTACCAACGCGGTATATACCGACGGATGGATTCATGTCAAATTTCAAAGAAACTAAAATAATTAAATGAAAAACGCTTTTATTACGCTCATAGTTTCCAATCTACTTTTATTGGCCAGCTCGCTTGCCGCGCAGCCTGAATCTTGGTCACATCGCGAAATCAATTGGTATACTATCAAAACAAAGCATTTCGACATACATTACCATGACAATGCTTATTCCAAAGATCATCCCGAATTTAAAGGGCCGGTACGAACGGCCAAATTGGTTGCAAAAATTGCAGAAGAAATCTATGAGCCGATTACTCAGCTTTATCAATATCGGCCCGAACGAGTCCACTTTATTATTCGCGATACCGATGATTATTCTAACGGCGGCGCTTATTATTTTGATAATAAAATAGAAATCTGGGCGTCAAGTTTAAATTTTGAACTTCGCGGAGCACACAATTGGCTTCGCAACGTTGTAACGCACGAGTTTACGCACATGGTATCTATCCAGGCATCGATGAAATTGTCTCGTCATTTTCCGGCCGTATATTTACAATATATTGGTTATGAGAAAGAGCGCCGACAGGATGTCTTACGTGGGTTTCCTAATATTATCGCTTCGTACCCCGTCTCAACCCTCTCAATTCCCGTGTGGTTTGCCGAAGGTGTCGCTCAATATCAGCAAAAAAACCTCGACTACGAATATTGGGATTCGCATCGCGATATGATTCTTCGTTCACGAATTCTATCGGGCCAAATGCTCTCTTTAACACAAATGAGTACATTTGGTAAGAACAGTATCGGCAATGAATCAGCCTACAACGCAGGTTATGCGTTTATTAGCTACCTCGCTTCAAGATTTGGTGAAAACGTCATTGAAAGAATCACTGTCAATAACCAAAAAAAATTGGTTTCGTTTGAGGCCGCAGTTAAAGAAGCAACTGGTCAACCTTTAAATGAATTGTACAAAGATTGGATACAATATCTAACAACTCAGTATCTGTCATCAACAGAAAATATCAAGAAAAACGCTACTGAAGGAACCGCCATTGAAAAAGAAAGCACCGGCAATTTTTTTCCGGCGTTTTCTCCCGACGGCAATATCGTGGCATTTATTTCTAACCGCGATAACGATTATTTGAGTCAAACAGCTCTGTATCTCTTCAATATCAAAAAACAATCGCTTAAGAAAATAACGAATGATGTCGAAGGTTCTGTTTCGTGGTCACACGATGGACGTTATCTGACCTATGCAAAAAATTTGCATTACAACGACTATCGTTCTCAGGTTAACGATATCTACATCTATGACTTGGAAAAAGAAAAAGAGACACGCATCACGTATGGATTACGGCTATCCGCTCCTGCATTTTCACCAGACGGCCAGACTATTGTAGGAGTATTAAACCAAGATGGCACTAATAATCTGATTTTATTAACTCACTTACCGGTTGACTTACGTACATTAAGCGGAAAAAATGATAAAAATCCATTTGTTACTGACGATATTGAAGTTAAGTGGTTGACACAATTTGATGATGGACGTCAGATATATAAACCCATCTTTCATCCGAACGGACAGCGAATTTTTTTTGATACTTCCATTGACGATGGTCGCGACATCGCTATAATTGATGCGAAAACCGGCCAATGGCAAATGGTACTCGATAAACCTTATGACGAACGTTCACCGGTTATAAGCCAGGATGGAAATTCACTATATTATTCAAGCGATGAAACAGGCATTTTTAATATTTATAAATTGGATTTATCTAATAATCAAAAATTTTTGCTAACCAATGTCATTGGTGGGGCTTTTTACCCGACAGTTTCCCCCAATGGTACAATCAGTTTTACACTTTACCGCGATATAGGCTATCAGCTGAACTATTTGTCAAATCAAGTTGCTATAGAACCCTCTAATGCAACATACCCCATCAAAAATCCAAATTTAACTGACCAAACTTTTTATCCAACGCGGTTTGCAACATATCCAAAAAGTTACAACGATTCAGTAACACCGATATTTGATTCTGTTGCTAACTACAGAACTACTTTTTTGGATTTCTCAATTTTACCGGTTGCCAGAATTGATTACGGCACCTTCAAGCCCGGCGCATACTTTTATTCGAGCGATGTTCTGAATAAATCGTCATTTTTTGGGGGAATACTGTTCAATTTAACTGATTTTGATCGCGATTTGTTTGGTATTTTTGAATTTGGAGGTTTTGGACCAACCCTATTTCTTGAATTGTACAATGTGACACGATCAAAAACTTTTCATGACAATGTTGATCCTTCAAATGACGATATTGTCAAATATGAATCTATTCAAACCAACCGATTCGAATTACGCGAAGTAGACACCGGAATAGACTTAAGCCTGATCTCACCAAGAGATATTCGTTTAAACTTCATGCATAGTGAATATTTTGTAAAAATCAAAGGGAAGGAATTTGAAGGCGGTGAATATACTAAAATTCCTTCAACGGGTAATATTAAATACTTTTACGGGAACGATTTTTCTGTAAGTTGGAAATGGTCATCACTTAAACCTTCGGTCGATTATGACATCAATCCTCGCGGTGGTAGAAAAATCAATTTTAAATACGGTTACAATCTGGATCACCTTTTCGAAGGGTTTGCATTTAATTCAAACACCGGTTCATCGGCCGTGCTCTATCAAAAGGCCTTCCATCATCGCCTGGAAGGATATTGGAATGAATTTATAAAAATACCAGGAACCAGTCATACATTGGATATCAATTTTCAAGGAGGAATTGTTCCCACTAAAGTAGACAGCTTTTACAATTTTTTTGGCGGCGGCTTGATTGGACTTAAAGGCTATTCATACTATAGTATCGAAGGTAGCCGGATGGCTTTATTAACAAGCTATTATCGATTTCCCATTTTCAGGCGTATAGATCGTTCCTTAGGTTTTCTTTATTTAGATAAAATTTTCGGAGCTTTTTATTTCGGTTATGGTAATGCCTGGAGCAATAAAACATCATTCGATCAGTTTAACCACTTCAAAAAAGACATTGGAGGCGAGATACGTATCGAATTCAACTCTTTTTATGTTTACCCTACACGCGTTACTTTCAGCGCTGCGTATGGTCTGGATAAGTTTATAAGCAATGGTCCCATTATCACTAAACAGGACATTAACACCGGTAATTTGATCAAACAAAACCAGACAGTATTAAATGGTAAAGAATGGAGATACTACCTAACGATCCTTTTTGGTTTTTCATTATTTGACTAAAATAAAAAATCCATCAGAAATTCTGATGGATTTTTGCGGGCGCGACGAGGCTCGAACTCGCAACTTCTGCCGTGACAGGGCAGTGCTCTAACCAATTGAACTACGCGCCCGTTTTCCGAAAGCGGCGTAATTGTAATACATTTGCTTTCGAAAATCAAGATATTTTTAGGCTTTTTTAAAATTATGAACTGCTATCCTAATTTTTTGAGGGCTTCATTCAATTCATGATTGATTTCTTTCATCAATTGGTCGGCTCCGGTATTTTGCACAGTTCCCTGCTCTTCTAATTCCGTAAGTCTGCGTTTAGCGCCCTCCACTGTAAACTTTTCTTCATACAACAATTTTTTGATCTGAAGAATCATCGCTATATCTTCATCAGTATAAATCCGATTTCCCGATCGGTTCTTGATTGGTTTGAGTTGATCAAACTCCGATTCCCAATACCGTAAAACATACTGCTTAAGTTCTGTTCTTTCACTTACTTCGCTGATCGAATAATACAATTTTTTAATTTCTTCTTGCATAGTAACACCTCAGAATGTTAAGGCATCAACTCTTTCACTGCAATGGTTGCATTTGAACATAAATTGATAATACAGGTTTTTGCCGTCTCAAGCATGGACCCATGAATTTTGTTTATAATGCTTCTATCGGTTCTATAAACGGCCTGACGAGGCAAACAATACTGATTACCATACGAACTTGTTTTAAATCCTGCGGCTGAATTGTATCCGGAAGCCGCTGTAATTTGCATTATTTTATTGTTAAAACGTCCAAAAGGATAAACCAAATGCCGAACAGCAATATTTAGCCTATTCTGAAGTTCTATTTTTGAATCCAATACTTCATTTTTAATTTCATTTCGTTGGAGCATAGTCAAACTTCTATGGGAGCAGGTATGAGAAGCTATTTCCCATCCATTCTCAACCAATACTTTAAGTTGCTCCCATGTTGCGTGTTTAAATTTATAGCCAAAATGTACATCCCAACTGTTATTTTTTCCAACGAAATCCGTTATAACGGCTATTGTTGCCGTGAAACCGTACTTTTTGAGGATAGGAAAAGCATTTATATATACATTTTCATAAGCATCATCAAATACGATACAGCACCCCTTAATTTTGCTCGATTGATTAAAGCTTTCAGAGATTCCTATACATTGGAACCCCAAGTTGTACAATTCTTTAATATGCAGTTCAAACATGTTTGGTGTCACACTCGATATGCCAAAATCCATCCGATTGTCTATTTTGTGATACACCAAAATAGGAATGTTATTTTGTTCCGGTATGCCCAAATCCACCGTCGCCTCTTTTTGTGTTGTCTAGTTGTTCGGAAAAATCTAATTCTGCACGAATGACAGGGCTAAAAACAATCTGAGCGATTCGGTCTCCACGATGCACTATGAATGGCACAGTAGACATATTGATGAGCAGTACTTTAATCTCTCCTCGATAGTCACTGTCAATGGTTCCTGGAGTATTTATGACGGTTACGCCGAATTTAGCCGCCAATCCGCTTCGCGGCCGAATCTGTCCTTCATAGCCTTGAGGAATTTCCAAACGTAATCCCGTTGGAATGCCAACCACTTCTTGCGAATTAATCGTAAGAAAATCGTCAACATCCGCACATAGATCAAGCCCCGAGCTTCCTTCGGTCATATATTTTGGAAGCGGTACATCTTCTTTGCGATCCGGAGTAAACGATATTTTGATTTTAATTTTTTCTTCCATACTAATCTCAAATTAATACAAAAAAGGCGACCTATCAAGTCGCCTTTTTATTCATTTTGTTTTGTTCAATTTTATTTCACCACTGTTTCTACCGGATGATATTCCAGATTAAAAGCATCGGCAACGCCTTTATAAACGACTTTTCCATCGACCACGTTTAAGCCTAATAACAGTTCTTTGTTATCTTTGACTGCTTTCGTCCATCCTTTATTGGCAAGACTTACGGCGTACGGTAACGTAGCATTGGTCAAAGCAATAGTTGAGGTAAAAGGAACCGCGCCAGGCATATTGGCTACGCAGTAATGAACAATATTCTCAACAATAAAGATAGGCTCTTCATGGGTTGTAGGTTTTGTTGTTTCGAAACAACCGCCTTGATCTACGGCCACATCCACAACAACAGCACCGGGTTTCATCGTTTTCAACATGTCTCGCGTTACAAGATTCGGCGCTTTGGCGCCGGGAATCAAAACGGCACCGATTACTAAATCCGCTTGTTTGATTACTTCTCCGATATTATAGCCATTGGACATCATCATATGCACGTTCTTAGGCATAATGTCATCAAGATACCGCAAACGATATAAATCGATATCGAGGATAATGACTCGTGCGCCAAAACCGGCGGCGATTTTAGCCGCATTCGTTCCTACCACTCCACCACCAATGATCACGATCGTGGCCGGTTCAGTACCCGGAACGCCGCTGAGCAGTAATCCTCGCCCACCATACGTTTTTTCCAAATATTTTGCGCCGGCATGCACGGCCATTCTTCCCGCAACTTCACTCATCGGATCTAATAGCGGCAGTTTGCGATCGGTGCGTTGTACCGTTTCATAGGCAATGGCTACACATTTCGATTTGATAACGGCTTCGGTTAAAGCACGATCCGCCGCAAAATGGAAATACGTAAATACAATCTGGCCAGCCCGTAAGAGTTCATATTCCGGCTTGATCGGTTCTTTGACTTTGACAATCATATCAGCCCGGCCATAAACGTCTTTCGCTGTCGGAACGATTTCAGCGCCGGCTTTAATATAGGCATCATTATCAAAACCACTACCTACGCCTGCATTATTTTCAATTAACACTGTGTGGCCGTTTTTCTTGAGTTCTGAAACGCCGACCGGTAACAATCCAACCCGATTTTCCTTCGTCTTTATTTCCTTGGGAACCCCTACGATCATGCTTGATCTCCTATTTAAACTATGTGTGTATCAGCAGAGTATCGAAACTTGCATCGACTCAACTTTATCCGACAGTGTTGCAGCAACTTCATTGATGTCATCAAGAGTAATATTGTCGATATATTCCGTAATATCAGCAATATTAAGTTTCTTTTTGAGATAAATTTCATTCTTGGCCAATCGTATCATTCGGGTCGATGTACTTTCTAAGCCGAAGAGCAGATTGGCTTTGATTTGCGATTTAGCCATTTTAAGCTCGTTCTTTTTAATCGGCTGACTGGTCATTCTTTTTAATTCATTTTTTACGAGTTCAACTGCTTTATCCAATTTGGTTTTGTCAGTTGACCAGTAAATTCCAAATAATCCGGTATCATACATAAAATCGACAAAACTGTAAATAGAATAGGCCAATCCGTGCCGTTCACGAACTTTTTGAAATAACCGAGAACTCATTCCCCCACCCAAGATCGTATTCAGCGCCAATAACTCGAATTTTTTATTATGCATATACGAAATTTTAATTGGCAGCCCCATACAAATATGAGCTTGAGAAATATTTTTCTCAATCATATCTCGCTCGCCTTTGAATTTACGCAATTGATATTTTTCAAATCCTTTAGGCCAGTAAGAACGGTTGGCTGTATTTTGGCGAAATTTAAATCGTTTATGAACTATTTTGAGAAGTTCATCCTGATTGAAATTACCAGCGACAGAGACAACAATATTGGATGGGACGTAATATTTTGAGTAATAGGCGTCGATTTGTTCTTGCGTGAAATGATCTACGGTTTCCTTAGTTCCAAGTATCCCATGCCCGAGAGGATGTTCCGGAAAAACACGCGAATAGAAATAATCCTGAATAAATTCCTCCGGTGTATCTTCTGTATCCTTGATTTCCTCAATAACAACTAACTTTTCTTTGTCAATTTCTTTCTCCAGAAAAGTCGCATTCGTCACTAAATCAGAAATGACATCGACGGCAAGAGGCAGATCTTCACTCAAGATATTGGCGTAATAACATGTATGCTCTTTACTGGTAAAGGCATTGAGACTACCGCCAACGTTTTCGAGACTTTTGGCTATTTGCAACGGATTGCGTTTTTTCGTTCCTTTAAAGACCGAATGCTCAATAAAATGAGAAATGCCAATGTTGCTACGCTTTTCGTATCGGCTGCCCACTAAAACCCACGCTCCGATCGCAATCGATTTCAAATGAGGCATGTATTGAGAGATGAGCGTAAGACCGTTGTCCAGCTTATGTTTTACATAATTATTGTCATCATACAGTGTTTTTGTACTGAGCAATGACCGCGTCTCTACAAAAGGAGCGGCGATGTGCTTGCGTCTTCTCAATGGAAGCCTTTACTTTTTCGCGTGTTCTTTGTCATGATGATGCGCGTGATCATCGTGACCTTCGCGCTTGATCAGCGCTTTACGGCTGAGTTCGTATTTTGTCTTACCGTCTTTATTGATAATTTCCTGTAAGAGCACTTCAACTTCATCACCCAGCTTCATATATTCATCAACACGCTGAACCCGTTTGTGATCAATTTCTGAAATATGTAATAATCCCTCTTTGCCTGGCAATATTTCGAGGAATGCACCAAAATCGGTTATTTTCTTAACAATACCTTTGTAGGTTTTACCAATTTCGGCATCAGCAGTAAGGCCTTGAATTAATCGCACTGCAATTTCACTACCTTCAGAATTGACCGATGCAATTAAGACCGTACCGTCTTCAGCGATATCAATCTTAGCCCCTGATTTCTCTACAATATCTCGAATTGTTTTTCCACCAGGACCGATGACTAATCCGATCTGATCGACTTTGATCTTCAAGGTTGTAATCTTCGGAGCGTAAGGCGAAATATCCGGTTTAGCTTGGGCAATGGTTTGTTCCATTATGCCCAAAATGTGCATACGGCCATCTTTGGCTTGTTGCAAAGCTTCACGCATAATTTCAGCGGAAATACCTTTGATTTTAATATCCATTTGGCACGCAGTGATACCTTTACGCGTACCGGCTACTTTAAAATCCATATCGCCAAGATGATCTTCATCACCAAGAATATCGCTCAGAATCGCATAACTATTATCTTCCTTGATCAGCCCCATCGCAATCCCTGCGACCGATGAACGAACAGGCACGCCGGCATCCATTAGCGATAAGGAACCGCCGCATACTGATGCCATTGAACTCGATCCGTTGGATTCAAGAATATCGCTCACAACGCGAATGGTGTACGGAAAATCAGCCTCGCTGGGCAAAACAGCTTTCAACGCACGTTCCGCCAAATTCCCGTGACCGATTTCACGACGGCCAGGCCCTCGAGACATCTTTGCCTCGCCAACTGAATAACCGGGAAAATTATAATGTAACATGAATCGTTTCGATGTTTCACCATCAACACCATCGATAAATTGCTCGTCAATTTTTGTACCCAACGTCGCTGAAACCAAAGCCTGTGTTTGCCCGCGCGTAAATAAAGCCGAGCCATGCACCCGTGGCAATAACATAATATCACAGGAAATTGGACGGATATCGATCGTGCGGCGTTCATCTAACCGGCGCTTCTCTTCCAAAATCATTCGACGCATATCGGCATACTGCAGATCATCAATAATTTTCGGAATAAATGCTTCAACTTCCGGGTTCGTTTCTTTGAATTGTTCTATCAAAGAATTTTTTAACTCTTTCAGTTTGCCGTTTCGTTCTGCCTTGTCGATGATACGGTCTGCGGAAGCTACGACAGGTTTAGCAATCGCAACGATTTTATTCATAAGTTCCTTGTCGAGCGCCGGAACTTCGAATGTACGCTTAGGTTTATTAACTGCTGCAGCTAATTGTTCCTGCAACGCAACAATGTTTTTTATAACAGAATGAGCATGCTGAATAGCGTTGAGCATATCATCTTCAGAAATTTCCTGTGACTCGCCTTCCACCATTGCAATAGAATCTTTCGTTCCGGAAACAACGATATCCATATCGCTTGTTTCCAATTCTTTGAACGTTGGATTAATGACGAATTGCCCATTGATACGGCCTACACGAACGGAAGCAATAGGGCCGAAGAACGGAATATCGCTGACCGCTAATGCAGCAGACGCTCCGATACCACCCAATACGTCAGCATTGTTTTCCTGATCGCTCGAAATAACCTGAACGTTAACGATCGTATCGAAAATATATCCTTCAGGAAACAACGGGCGTATGGGCCGGTCGATTAATCGGCTGCTAAGAATTTCCTTTTCACTCGGACGGCCTTCACGTTTAAAAAAGCCACCAGGTATTTTACCGGCCGCAAAAGCGCTCTCACGATAATCGACTGAAAGCGGGAAAAAATCCGCACCTTCTTTGGGTTCTTTACTTGAAACTACCGTGGCCAGCACCATCGTATCGGCGTACCGTACAATCACCGCACCGTCTGCCTGTTTTGCAACACGACCGGTTTCAATGCTTAACACTTTACCGCCGATTTCCATTTCTTTTTTGAAAATCATTCAAACTCCTACACTTTACTCTCGCAAAGATTTTTATTATAAAACGACAAAAGTTAAACATCACAGTTTAACTTTTGTTTTGGTGATTATTTTCTAATACCGAGTTCGTTGATTAACGAGCGATATTTTTCAATATCTTTCTTCGTTAAATACGTCAGCAGCCTCTTGCGCTGCCCGACGAGCTTCAATAGCGATCGCCGCGAACTATGGTCTTTTGCATGCGTCTGCAAATGTTTAGTCAATTCATTAATGTGAGTTGTGAGCAAAGCAATCTGAACTTCCGTAGCTCCGGTATTGTTGGTTGAGCCTCCGTATTTTTTGATTTGCTCAATTTTCATTTCTTTTGTCACTGCCATGATTACGTGATTCTCCTTATTTTTAATAATCGCCAATTATATAAAAAATAAATGTATAAATCAAATAAAATCTTATAAAATCAAATATTTGTAAGCCCTTGTTTTATAGCAACATCGATGTCCAATCGAATAGCCGCAACCAGTTCATCCGGGGAAGCAAATTTTTTCTCATCACGGATACGGTTGCTGAACTCCAATTGAATCGGCCGATCGTAAATATCTTTATCAAAATTCAAAATATGCGTCTCAATCGAAACCGACTGGCCGTTGTAAGTCGGTCGAGTACCGATGTTGGTTACGGCAGGAAACTTTTTTTCATTGAGAATCAGACGTGTCGCATACACACCATTTCGCGGTATCAATTTTTTTGGATGGTCAATTTGTAAATTTGCTGTAGGGATACCAATGGTCCGTCCCCGGCCGTCCCCGCGAATAACAAGACCCGACATTGTATAATACTTACCCAATAAGTCGGCCGCTCGGTTTACATCACCTCCCGATAAGAACTTTCGGATCGTTGTACTATTGACGATAATATCCGACTGTTCAAATGCCTCAACTCTATCAACCGTAAATTCAAGCGATTTGGATAATTCCATGAGTGTTTGATAATTCCCACTTCGATTCTTTCCAAAAGCATGATCGTGACCGATGACGCAATGTTTCATTCCAATGGCATTAATTAAAATTTCTTTAACAAATTCTTCACCGGTTTTTGATGCCATTTGTTCATCAAATTTTACAACAAAAAGCACATCGACGCCTAGCGACTCAAAGATTGCCGCTTTTTCTTCCAATGTCGTCAGAATGTAAATTTCAGGACGGGTCGGATGCAGCACTGTTTGAGGATGAGGTTCAAACGTCACCACGACATTGCGTAAGTTTTTATTGTAACCCTTTAATTGGGAAATAATCTTTCTGTGTCCAACATGAACTCCGTCAAACGTTCCGATTGTCACGGACGACGGCAATTTCATTAACTTATTTATATCTTTAATGAGTTGCATGAACCGATTGGATCCAGTTTTTCAATTCATCTAAAGTCAGCGCATCCGTAATCTGGTAATTGCCTATCATAGTACGCCGAAGATTTTTCACATACGCACCACAACCTATTTGCTGACCTACATCGCGAGCCAAAGCTCTGATATAAGTACCCTTAGAACATTTTATACAAACAGTAACTATTTTCTTTTCAATTTGCAGAATTTTAAAAGCATCAATTCTAACCGACCGCGCCTGAATTTCAACCGATTCTCCTCTTCGTGCTTTTTTGTAAAGCGGCACCCCGCCGACTTTGATTGCAGAATATTGAGGCGGTATCTGTTCGATCTCACCAATGAAATTGTCCAAAACTGATTGCAATTGATCGGTTCCCAAATCGTCCACCGGTTTTTCTTCAATTACTTTTCCGTCGACATCGAGCGTATCGGTCGTTTTGCCAAATTCAAATTCAGCGATATATTCTTTCGAAAGTCCTAAAAATGTTTCGACGAATTTTGTAGCTTTGCCGGTGCAAATGATTAATAATCCGGTCGCAAACGGATCAAGTGTTCCGCAGTGTCCGACTTTTTTTGCTTTACTGATATTGCGGATTTTATTCACAACGTCGAACGATGTCCATGTCGCAGGCTTATCGATCAGAATCGCCGTGCCGGCGTCAAAAAGTTTTTGGTCTGGAATCGTTTGAGAGTACGTCGATAGGGTAATAACGGGAAAATCGAATTTATTCACCGGTTTTTATTTCCCTGAATAATTCGTCCATACGTGCAGAATGGGCTAAACTGTCGTCAAAGAAAAATTTAATTTGCGGAACGTATTTCATGTCGATACGCTCGCCTAATTTAGTCCTGAGAAATCCTTGTGCATGGAGCAGCGTCTCTTTAACCTGTTTCAACTCCGCTTCCGTTCCGGTCGTTACGTAATAAATTTTAGCATATCCTAAATCATCACTTAATTGTACGCCGGTAATGGTAAGGTTTTTCATCCTCGGATCGCGCATTTCAAAATTAATGATCTGTCCGATCTCGCGTTGGATCATTTCTGAAATTCGCCTGGCTCGTTGTTTCATAAAATCTTTCTGGCGGAAGTCGTTAATAAATATCAATCGTTCGTGACGTGATTTCAACATCGCCACGCTGTTCAATCAGCCGAAATATCTCAGAAAAAGTATTGTCAATCATTTTATGTTCATTCGTCACGGTTGCTATACCTAAACAAGCCAATTGCCATTTATCCAGATGATCTACTTCGGCAATTGACACGTTGAACTTATGCATCACTTTGTCTTTGATGCTTTTGACGACAAATCTTTTTTCCTTGAGCGATCCGCTGGAATGAATGAACAGTTCCAGCTTGCATACACCAACTAACATCCGATCACACCGTTAAAGTACGTTTGGTTTCAACACGCTCGTAACATTCTACCACGTCGCCGGCCTTAATGTCATTGTAGTTGTCAATAGTAAGCCCGCATTCAAATCCTGCAGCAACTTCACGCGCGTCGTCCTTAAAACGTTTGAGTGAAGCCAGTTTACCTTCGTGTACAACTTCACCATTGCGCAAGAGCCGTATAGGCTGCGTGCGGTTGATCTTTCCGTCAAGGACATAGCATCCGGCAATAGTTCCAACTTTTGAAATCTTAAAGATTTCACGAATTTCAACAGTTCCGGTAACCTTATCTTCGAATTCAGGTTCAAGCAAGCCTTCCAGCGCTTTGCGAATATCTTCAATGCAGTCGTAAATAATATTGTAGTACCGGATATCGATATTTTCTTTTTCAGCCAATTTACGGGCATTGAGATTCGGTCGTACATGGAATCCTATGATAATGGCATTAGACGCCGCAGCAAGAAGTACGTCGGATTCTGTGATCACGCCGACACCGCGGTGAATAATATTAACTTTCACTTCACCAGTCGACAGACGCTGGATCGAATCGCTGAGCGCCTCGGCCGAACCGTCCACGTCGGCTTTGAGAATAATCGGCAGATTTTCAACCTTGCCTTCACGAACTTGTTTGGAAATCTCATCCAGCGTCATCAGACGAACACGACGATGATCCTGCTCTCGCTTCAATTGTTGACGTTTGATGGCCATTTCACGGGCAATTTTTTCGTTCTTGGTCACTACAAATTGATCGCCCGCTTGTGGCGTACCGTCGAATCCTATCAACTGAACCGGTTGTGAAGGGCCGACTTTTTTGAGCGTATTTCCCCGCTCATCGAACATCGCTTTAACACGTCCTGCAAAAATACCGCAGAGAAATGGTTCACCGACAGACAACGTTCCTTCTTCGACCAAAATCGTCGCCGTGGCGCCCCGACCCTTGTCCAATCGCGATTCAACGACCGTTCCCTTACAACGGACATTGATGGCAGCTTTCAATTCCATCACTTCCGCTTCAAGCAGAATTTTTTCGAGCAGTTGTTCAACGTTAAGTCCTTTTTTGGCAGAAATTTCAACACATTGATATTTACCGCCCCAGTCTTCAACCAGGATATTCTTCTCCGATAGTTGCGTGCGGATACGCGTCGGATTTGCTTCGGGCTTATCAACTTTATTGATGGCAATAATAATCGGTACGTTAGCCGCCTGAGCGTGGTTGATCGCTTCGACGGTTTGCGGCATAACGCTGTCGTCTGCAGCAACAACAATGACAACGATATCCGTAACCTGTGCACCGCGCGCGCGCATGGCTGTAAAAGCTTCGTGACCCGGCGTGTCCAAAAATGTAATTCTGCGCTTATCTTGTAATTCAACTTCATACGCACCAATGTGCTGAGTAATTCCTCCCGCTTCCCCTGCTACTACGTTGGCACGGCGTATATAATCGAGCAACGAGGTTTTCCCATGGTCAACGTGACCCATGATCGTCACGATCGGCGCTCGCGGCTTCATTTCTTTTTCAATCTCTTCTTCCTCTTCTTCCAATTCTTCCGTATCAAAAGCTTCCGCTTTTTCAATCTGGTATCCGAATTCACTGGCGACCAATGTAATCGTGTCCATATCCAGACGTTGGTTGATGGATACGATCAATCCCAGCGACAAACAGGTTTTAATAACTTCCGCAACTTCCACTTCCATGAGATCGGCCAGTTCATGTGCGGATATATATTCCTGCACCTTGAGAATATTGATTTCTTCTTCGGTCGTTTCCATTTCTTCAGCTTCACGTTCAGCCCGTTTGCGTTTTTTGCGTAACTGGCGTTCTTCACCGAGTGTTTTGGAATCTTCCATCTTCGCCAGAGTTTCACGAATGGCGGCCTCAACGTCTTTTTCGTCGATTTTGGTTTTTTTACGTTTTTTCTTTTTGTGGCGTCCGGATTTTTCTTCAACCGCTAACACATCCGGTTCATCATCGCCTTTTCCTTTTTTCTTTTTCTTATTCCGTGCGTCGCCGCCTGTTTCGTCCTTCATGGCCTGACGTTCCAACTGTTGGCGAGCTTTCTCAAATGCATGTTTAAATTCTTCAATTGATTTTTGCGACGACTTAAGTGATTCAAGCAAGTCGACTTTTTTCTTCCCGATATCGACAACGGCTTCTTTTTTATCCGTAGTTTCATCCGTGCGCAAATCAGTTCCACGTAAGGGCACTCCGACACGATGATCAATCTTAACATCGGTTTTAGTCTCAGCTTTGACTTCCGTTGCAATTTCAGCAACCGGCGTTTCCTCTTTTTCAGATTCAAGCGTTACCGGTTGAATTTCTTCAATGGGAGTAACCGGCGTTTCTTCTTTCGTTTCGACAGCCGTTGTAGGCTGCTCGAAAAGCGTCGGCTGTTCTTCTTCTTTCTTATCTTTTTTCTTCTGTTTTTGATAACTTTCGGCGTGTTTCTTCTCTTTACTGAAACGTGCCATGATTTTTTCGAGCATCTCATCGTCCACAGCACTCATGTGGCTTTTCACGGATTTAAATCCGTTTTTCTGGAGAAACTCGATAATCTCCGCATGGCCGACCAGCAGTTCTTTAGCTAACTGAAAAATCTTTTTACCTGTTTTCGCCATATAATTTTGACAATCTTCTTAGAATGTTTAAGAACTTATTCTTTAACTTGTAATTTGTTCAACGTACTGATGAGTTTATTCATGGATTTATCCGAAACACCTTCTACTTTCTTTAAATCATCCGTATTAGTAATATCGCCGAGCTTAACAAAACCGGCTTCGGCGAATTTTTCAGCGGCCGCTTTGGCCACACCTTTAATGTCATTGATCAATGTTTCTTCTGTAATCTCTTCCTCGCTCATCTTTTCGTCTTGAACGACTTCTTCGTCCATAGCGTTTTCTTGTGTTTGATCAACTTCTTCCTCGGATACGACTTCGTCTTCTGATATTTCAGTCGTTTCTTCTTTTTCTTCGGTATCAGCACTCAATTCGGAATATTTGATAGTCTGGATTTCATAACCGGTTAGCCGCGAAGCCAGATTGATATTTTGTCCATGGCGTCCGACGGCAATCGACATTTCATCATCATTGATCACGGCAAGCGCTTTGCGATCATTGCTGTCCACTTCGATACGAAGCGGTTTGGCCGGACTCAAAGCGCGGGAAATTAAAATTTCGGGATCGGAATTCCAGCTAATAATGTCAATTTTTTCGTTGTTCAATTCTTTAACTATCGCCTGAATACGAACGCCTTTCATGCCGACACAAGCTCCAACAGCATCAATACGTTTATCATTTGAAAAAACGGCAATTTTAGTGCGTTCACCCGGGTCGCGCGCAATAGCTTTGATTTCGATAATGCCATCATAAATTTCCGGTACTTCATTTTCAAAAAGCCGGATCAAAAACATCGGTTCTGAACGCGATACTATGATACGTGGACCGCGAGGATCATCGACTACTTCTTTGATGATTGCGCGGATAGTTTCACCGCGCTTGTAGCGTTCGTTGGCTATTTGTTCGTTTTTCGGCATCACGAGCTCGGTGCGTTCGAAACTAACATAAATCTCATTCCGGTTGATCTGGCGAATTTCTCCGACAACGATTTCTCCCATACGGTTAGAAAACTCATCGAAAAGAAGTTTACGTTCAATGTCGCGGATTTTTTGGTTTAGCGTCTGTCGGGCGTTGATAATCAAGCGACGGCCGAAACTCGCAGGATCGACGACGTCAATAAAATCATCGCCCACTTCCATTTCCGGTTCAACTCGGCGGGCAGCGTCGATATCAATTTCCATAATCGGATCGTTAACTTCTTCTACGACTTTTTTAGTCTGGTAAATCTCGATGGCGGCCTTTTCCAAATTGATCACAACGTCAAAATTGTCACTCGTTCCGTATTTTTTCTTGATCATCATTTTGAAAATGTCTTCGATGATCAGATTGAGCTCGTCCTTTTCAATATTTTTTTCTTTGGCAATTTGCGAAAACGCATCTACAATTTCAGTATTGTAGTTCATATTTCCTCCGGTTAATTCGCGATATTTAAATTAAAATTTCTTACCATTGCAACTGAACGGCGGCGTTTTTGATTTTGTCTAGCGGCAGTTCTAAAATTTCTTCGGGATCTTTTTTTCTTTTCCCGGGAAGCAATATATATACAATGCCGTTTTCGTACTTATCTAATTTACCTGTGACATGTGCATCAATGTTTTGCCCATTAACGTAGTCAATCGTCAACGTGCGGCCTGTGTTTTTACGAAATTGCCAGTCTTCCCTGAGCGGCCGATCAACACCGGGTGATGACACTTCCAGAATATAATTTTCAATTAGATTTTGAACATCAATTTCCTGTGCAAAATCTCGGCTAAAATCCTTGCATTGATCGATAGTAATGCCTTGTTCACTATCAATATATGCCCTTACTAAAAGCCGTTTGCTAACCGGTTTGACCATTAATTCTACCAATTTAAAAGGAGTCCCGGTCAATCGATTTTCAATAATTTTAAGAATCGTTGTATGGATATTATCCATTTGTTAACTTTAAATTTACATGATATAAAACAAAAAAGTGGGTCTTGCGAACCCACTCCGTAATAGGAAAAGAAAGCTTCGGAATATAATAAACACAAATTCGGTTTGCAAGGGAAATTTCTTCTTAAAGGCAAAAATGTTCTTGCATTTCGATTGCTGAATTTCTACATTACGCGCGTCCAAAAATGAACTAATTTGGGGACATAGCTCAGTTGGGAGAGCGCAAGGCTGGCAGTCTTGAGGTCAGGGGTTCGACCCCCCTTGTCTCCACTTTTGCAATGCAAATCGACAATGACCAATGAATAATTTCGTTGGTCATTTTTTTATGCTTATTACGAACAAATATATTTTATTAGCATGTTAGGAAAAATCGCCTAAATTCTTTGACATCACTAAGCCCCCATTTATTACGACCCGCTGAAGGATAATTTTTCCTATGAACTTTATCCTGCTACTCCTTTTCATTTTGTTTCTTCCCATTCATCTTTTTAGTCAATCGTATTCCCCACTTCCTTTCATCCGCAACTATTCCGCCAACGAATATAAAGCATCGCCATACAATTTCTGCATTACGCAATCGTTGGATGGGCGTATGTATTTTGCCAACACGCATGGAGTGTTGGAATATGACGGAGCGCATTGGCAGGTCTTTCCCAATGCTAATGTTTCACCTATTCATTCGCTGGCTTGGGATTCATCAGGGCGTTTACTGGCCGGCGGAGAAAGCGAATTTGGTTACTATTCATCGGAATCGGGCTCATTGCACTATACCTCGTTGACTGCGTTAGTGGATTCGGTTGACCGCGATTTTCTCGAAGTCTGGGACGTCGTTGTAATCGGGCATGATGCTTATTTTCAGGCTTCAGGGAAAATTTTAAAATGGTCGGGACAAACCATAAAAACGATTCCTGCCTTAAGCCGGCTCTTCAACATCTTTCAGATCCACGGTCAACTGTGGTCGAGTCAGGCCGGACGCGGTTTAGTCCGATTGGATGGCGATTCTTTAAAATTGCTGCCCGGCGGTGAAGCATTCGCCAATCTCCGCATCTCCAATGGACTCGCGATCGATTCCGATCGCGTATTACTGACAACGCGTGAAGGAATTTTCGTTTATCAAAACGGACAGGTTACCCGTTTTAAAACTTCGAACGATGATTTGATGCGCCGTGCAAATACTTACCGGCTTACTCTGTTGACCGGCGGCCAAATTGCCGTCATGACTATCCGTGAAGGTGTGATTATTATGAACTCCAGCGGCGTCATTACCGATATATACAATTCAGCCAGCGGACTGTCCAACCAAACCACTGTGTTCGGATATGAAGATCGCCAGCGAGGATTATGGGTGTGTAATCAAAGCGGTTTAACCCGTATAGAAACTGGGTCGCCGTTTAAAATGTATTCCACAGCTTCAGGCTTCAAACATTATACGTATACCATTGCAGGCGGAGGAAATGATTTGTACGTCAGCACCGAAGCGCCTGTGTATATCCTCCGCAATGGTGCCATGACGCAATTTCCCGCGATCAAAACACGCGCTATCGGCATAATTTCGAGAGGCTCCTCCACCTTGATCGCTACGGCCGACGGCATTTATGAAATATCAAACGGAAGCGAGCGATTGATTTTCAATGAAAGTACTAAAACGCTTTACAACTCACCTACTGATCCTAATGTCTTGTACGCAACTCTGAGTGAGGGTAATTTGGTAAGGTTGACAAAAACCGGCTCCACTTGGCAATCCGAACGAATAGCCGAATTTGTAGCCGATGCGAGATTGTCCATGTTGGAAGACGGTGAATATTTATGGATCGGCACTTCGGGCAATGGTTATTTCAGAATACATATTCCATCGCGCCGACTGGAACATTTCACTGAAAAGAACGGATTGCTACGATCAGGCAATAACCAAGTTACCGCATTCGAAGGGCGACCCGCTTTTGCAACTGATTTAGGACTGCTCCGATTCGATTCAACTGCCCAAATGTTTTACGAAGATTCCGTGTACGCACAACTGGGTTTTCGCGATTCGTCACAAGTTTTCCGTGCGGAAGAAATCGGTGATAAACTCTGGATGTTCGTCAGTGATACGCTAGGATATGCTCAGAAAGATAACAACGGCCGTTGGCGATGGTACCCGAATCTATTTTACAGAATCCAGTCCATGGGTGCTGTGTTTAATTTTTATTCCGATCGCGACAGCATTATGTGGATCACGTCGGAAGGCGGGCTAATCAGAATTGATTTAAAAAGAATCAACCTTTCGGTGCCGTCATATTCCACCCTGATCTCCGGAATCGTTATTGATAATGAGCGCTACAATTTTCATGAGCATTCATCCAATCTTATTCCATACGGATTCGGCAACATGCGTTTTCTATTCACTGCGCCGGTCTACGACGATGAGTCTCAAAATCGTTTCCAATTCTACATGGAGGGATTCGACGACACGTGGTCGGACTGGATGTATGAAAATCAAAAAGACTATACCCGGCTTTCAGAAGGTCAATATACTTTCCACGTTCGATCTAAAAATATTTACGATAACATCGGCAATGAAGCGGTTGTGGCATTTCAGGTTTTGCCGCCATGGTACAGAACGGCATGGATGTACAGTGTGTACATTTTGATAATCGGCGGATTCGTATATGCGGCCGCACAATGGCGTTCGCGACAACTGCTTGAAGATAAACGGCGGCTTGAAAAAATTATCGATGAGCGTACCGAAAAAATCCGTGAACAGGCCCAACGGCTCGAGGAATTGGATCAAACCAAATCTCGCTTTTTTGCCAATATTTCACATGAATTTCGTACGCCTTTAACATTGATTATCGGTCCGCTTGAAGATTTTTTAAATCAAACCGACGAACATTCCGGCGCATACAGAGTCATGCTGAAACACGCGCGCCGTTTACTCAGGCTTATTAATCAAATTCTCGATATCGCTAAACTTGAAAATCGAAGCATGCGGTTGACCGTTGCCCCGGTCGATATCCATTTTGTAAAAGCGATCGTTCAATCCTTCGCTTCTCTCGCCGATCGAAAAAACTTAACGCTCGAATTTACCGAAAAAATCAACGGATCGATTTATCCCGTCGATCAGGATAAATTCGAAAAGATCATCTATAATCTTGTTTCGAATGCCATCAAATTTACTCCTGCCGGAGGGCGTGTAGAGATTGCTTTAAGTGAATGGCCGCCTGACCGGGAATTTCCATCCGGAAGCCTTGGTTTTGAAGTATCCGATACAGGAATTGGCATTCCGTCCGACCGGGTCGATAAAATTTTCGACCGTTTCTATCAAGTAGATGCGACCATTTCACGCGATCAAGAAGGAACCGGCATCGGTCTCGCTCTGACGAAAGAATTAGTCGAACTTCATCACGGTAAGATCAGCGTTCAAAACAAGCAAAGTATCGGTACGCGTTTTATAGTTCAATTGCCTAAAAACCTTTCCGACTATCAACCGAATGAAATTACAGAGACTCCAACTTCGGGCACCCAGCCCGGTGAATTGGAACACAGTGTTTTGGAAACATCTGCGAACCGTATTGAAACGGTTCCTTCCGCCAACAGTGAATTGATTTTGATTGTAGAAGATAATCCCGACGTTCAGCATTATATCGGCGAACATTTATCGTCTTACCGGATATTGTACGCCAAAGACGGCAATGAAGGTTTGGAAATTGCCGGGCGAGAGATTCCCGATCTCATTGTCAGCGACGTCATGATGCCTCGAAAAGACGGTTATGCATTTCTTCGGGATCTTCGTGCCGATCAACGAACCAATCATATTCCAGTCATTTTGTTAACCGCGCGTGCCGATCGCGATCATAAGCTTGAAGGATTAGAAATTGGCGCGGATGAATACATGGTCAAACCTTTCGATTCAAAAGAACTATCCGTGCGTGTCCGGAACCTGATCGAACTCCGCCGGCAATTACGCGAAAAGTTTTCAAAAAATTTCTTCGATCCGGTAGGTTCCAAAGATATCCAATCGGCTGACGAACGTTTTATTCAGAAAATCTGCGAAGCGATCGATCACGAAATGACCAACCCCGATTTTGGCGTGGAGGATCTCGGTAAAATCATCGGCCTCAGCCGATTCCAACTCAGCCGCAAATTAACGGCCATTACTGGGCAATCTCCGACCGAATTTATCCGGTCTATGCGGCTTAAACGCGCCTATCACCTTCTCAAAAACAAAACAGGCAATGTTACCGAAGTTGCCTATGATGTCGGATTCAATAATCTTTCCTATTTTGCCAAATGCTTTAAAGATCAATTTGGCACCAATCCCTCGGATATTTAGCCTCGTTTACCCTCTTAAACTCTTTTTTTTCAATTATTGCACAAATTTGTCAAACTTCAGCACCAGTGTGTTAGAGCGCGTAAGCCTTTTTGTTTATGTTGGAAGTGACCCGGGTCCCATTTCATATCCAACGTGTAAGCAAAAGGAGGACGTATGAAGTTTGTATCGCTGATGTGTACGATTCTGATGATCGGGCTTACTGTTCCCGATATACGAAGTCAGAGTCTTGATCAATTTTGGAATCATGAGTTCGCACAGGAAGGTGTGAACGGTCCTGTGCATGCAGTTTTGTATAACCCGACGAATAAGATTTTGTATGTTGGCGGCGAATTTACCACCGCCGGCGGTGTTCCTGCGAAAAATCTCGCTCAATGGGACGGATGGACCTGGTCTCAAGTCGGTGGAGGTGTTGACGGTACAGTACTGAGTTTGGCAAAGGATGGTGTCAGTACGACCGGACTCTATGTCGGCGGAGGTTTTCACAATGTCGGAGGTTCGCCGGCTAATTATTTGGCTCATTGGAACGGTTCATCGTGGAGTTCGCCCGGCGGCGGCTGTAACCAAGCTGTTTGGTCCATGTTATTTTTTTCAGGCGATCTGTACATTGGCGGCGATTTTACAACAGCCGGTGGTGTCAGCGCATCCCATATTGCGCGTTATTCGGGCGGCAATTTCTATGCGATGGGCAGCGGATTTAATAATAATGTAACGGCCATCGAAGCCGTGGGTTCAACTATTTATGCAGGAGGAACTTTCACGCAATCCGGAGATTCAGCGACAGCGAATATTGCGCAATGGACCGGTACCGCATGGCAGAAAGTCGGCGGAGGAACTAGTGGATTCGTTTTTGCACTCGAATCCGATGGTACGAATTTGTATGCAGGCGGTACTTTCCAGTTCGCCGGAGGCATTTTGTGCAATAATGTCGCCAAGTGGAACGGCAGTTCGTGGTCGGCTTTTAATAATGGCGTCAATGGCAGCGTATATGCTTTGCTCTATTCTTATTCTGAACTTTACGTTGGCGGATCTTTCAATGCAACCGACCATTTTGGCAATCCCGTTCAAAATTATATCATCTGGTCATCATCCGAATGGTCAGCCTATCGCGGATATGCCAATAATGCTGTCCGTGCCATTACTTTGAGAAACGACTTACCCGTCGTTGGCGGAGACTTTACACAATTCGGACTTTATACATCGACAGGCTCGTCACCTTCTAATCATTTGGCCATCTATAACTCAAGTTTATACGAATACACTCCAATTGGCAAAGTATTGAATTTATATGTAGATGCGCTCGCAGTCACCCCTACTGCTCTATATGTTAGCGGACTTTTTAATGCAATCGGCGATTCGGCATTCCGCAAAGTAGCAAAATGGAACGGAGTTACATGGGAACCGCTAGGTTCTGGGATCAACTCTACCTGGGGCCAGGCAAGAACATTAGCTACGCACGACAATGACGTCTATGTTGGAGGTTATTTCGACCAAGCTGGTGGAAGTTCGGCCGGAAACATAGCAAAATGGAACGGTTCATCGTGGAATAACATGGCCGGAGGTGTTAATGGAGGCGTTCAATCCATTAAATACGATCCGGCTTATGAGTATATCTACGCCGGAGGGTATTTTACGTCAGCCGGCGGAGGAGGTGGAAAATATATCGCAAGGTACAACGGTACAAATTGGTCTGTGTTGGGATCGGATGACCTTGATTCCGCAGTGGTGGCATTGGATGTTGACCTTGACAACGGTGATGTTTACGCCGGTGGCTTATTTACTACAGGCGATGGCAAGACTTTAAATCACGTCGCAAAGTGGAACGGAGCATCTTGGTCGAATCTAGGCGCAGGAATTGACGGTCCTGTTTACGCCGTTAAGTATGTCAGACCCTATTTATACGTAGGCGGGCAATTCACACATGCAGGCGGTGTCGAAGCCAAAAATATAGCACGATGGAATGGATTCACATGGGAAGCTCTCGGAAGCGGCATCGGCTCCGATCCCGATGACGTCGTACGGGCCATTGAAGCCTATAGCGAATATATCTACGCCGGAGGTCGTTTTGGTATAGCCGGAGGTATAGCCGCTTCCGGTGTTGCTCGATGGGACGGTCATCAATGGTCAGCCATGGGCAGTACATCCGATCCGTACGATAATCAGACCGTCGTCACGATTGCTGCAGGGAATTACGATATCTATTTTGGTGGAATTCAAAGCCGAATGGGTGGACAAATTTCTCACCGCCTCGACGTTTTTACTAATGTTCCTCCGATTCGCTATACGACGGCATCGGACAGAACATTGGATGAAGATAGCGGAACGGACACGCTTACGGCCGCACCAGCTATTGAAGATCCCGATCCGGACCTGCTCACAACAAGCGTGGTCAGCAGCCGTCCTTCACTTGCTACGGTTGAACTTCATGGATCGAGAATCTTCATTACTCCGGCTCATGACTCAAGCGGCGTACTTCAGGTATATGTAACCGCCACCGATCCGGCCGGACAATCGGCGCGCGATACGTTCTCCGTAACGATCACGCCGGTAAACGATCCGCCTATTTTGGTCGGTTATATTGACAACAAGGCCTACGTCAAAAATTTCACCAAAACGTTTGTGGCCAAACTTTCATCGATGGTAACCGATATCGACAATGCGCCGGCCAGTTTCAGCTATCAAGCCGTATCGAAACAATTCAAAGTCAACACGACCATCTCCAATGATACGCTATACCTGAGCGGCGCTAATAATCAAACCGGGTTGGATTCGGTTTGGGTTCAGATCACTGACGGGCAATATTCTGTATATGATACATTTACAGTTAATATTTCTGCGGTCAATACGCCGCCCCAAATTGTCAGCGCGATCAGGGACACGAGCTTTTTTGTCAATACGGTTTCGCCGCAATTGATCGGTTATTTGTCGTTCATATTTCAGGATACAGACGGCCCCAGCCCTCTCGCCTATTCCGTATTTACCAATGGCGCTGTAGGCGCTTCCATTGCTCACGACAGTCTTTTGGTTAATTTCGGCGAAGCCGGTTCCGGCCAAATCGTCGTGCAGGCAAGCGATGGATTGAATGCGACCACGGACACTTTTACCGTCAGCATCATTGACAACGTCGCACCGACGATGTTTCTCCGCGCACTCGCCTCGCCTGTACTCAATCGTGTGCGGTTTGTTTACGGCGGTAATGAACCGCTTAGTGGCGCGAACGTAAAAGTCAATAACGTCACACTAACAACAGCCGTCAATAATTCACTGTATTTCTCCGATTATGACGTTACAAGCGCCGGTAATCTCACCGTGATCGCCGTCGGAACTGATCTCGCCGGCAACGACGGTCAGGCTACGCGAACTTACCAAGTGACGCATCTCGGCAAATCCGTAGTATTCGGCTCATTCAATATCGAAACGCGCGGTTCAGGATACCTCTTACTCACCAAAACATCCGTTGAGATTCCTGAAAAATTCCGTCCGTTATCGGAAGTTGTCGAATGGACATCGGGTAATACCGGTGAAATGACCGTTACGGCTGTGTATACATCGGATGAATTGGACGAAGCTAAGATTGGAATTTATGAATTCAAAAACGGTGCGTGGAATTACGCCGGCGGCGAGGGTCACGACGGTCATGTGACGGCTAAAGTCACCGGTCAGAATTTCGCCGTGATGTACAATGCCGATCACGACGTCATGCCCAAAGATTTTGCGCTCGAACAAAATTTCCCCAATCCTTTTAATCCGACGACCACGATCCGGTATAAACTGGCCACTCCGTCGCACGTTCAGATCATTGTTTATAATCTTCTCGGACAGCAAGTAACCAAATTAGTCGACAACGATCTGCCGGCAGGTTCATTCCAGGTTTTATGGAACGGCAAAAATCAATTCGGTCAGTCGGTATCGAGCGGTGTGTACCTTTATCGCCTGCGTGCCGGCGGCCGCGTGGTGCAAACTAAAAAAATGACGATGATCAAATAGGAGAAACGTTATGAAACAATTGTTGAAAACATTTTTGATGGCGTGTGTAGCGGCTTTCGCCTGCTCATGCGGCGGAGGCGGTAGCGACGATAACAACGGCGGCGGACCGTCGCCGGATGAAACGACAATCATCTTGTCCGAAGCCAAGGGCTTATTTTCCGCAGGCTCGTATGCCGACGCCTACACGCATTACGCGACGTTATTCACTACCGGCAAAGCCGATTCCGCACACGCCGGCGCAGGCTGGTGCAAACTCCGGCTTAGCGACTACGCACTTGCGTCTGGTGAATTTTCACAATCCACGTCGATCGACGCACACGCCGGGCTGGTTTTCACCGGCTGGGCAACCGGTTCCCTCGACGGTGCGATCAGTGAGGCCGATTATGTGCTGGGATTAAACGCGAATTATTCGCTGTCGTATGATTCCCGTGTCACCAAAACGCACCTGATCTGGACCCAGGCGGCGTGTTACTTCCAGAAAAACCAGTACGCCAACTGCCTTGCAAAGATTCAACTGCTTGATTCCGGTTTCACGGCCAATATCAACGATCCCTCAATCAAAGAAATCCTGGCGGCAAAACTGGAAATCTTAGGAGCCGCGATGTAAGCCTCCGGGCCTGCACCGAGGATATGAAAAAATCCCGTGAATGGTTCGTTCACGGGATTTTTGTTAATCCAACCGAATCAAGTCAGATTACCCCGAACGTGTAAGCAACAAAACGAATCCTGCAGCGTAACTGAATCCTAGAAATTCCCATCCATTTCAGTATCATTTGTTATTCATGTATTTTATGAGGAGACAGACCCTATGTTACGGAATATAATTTTTTATGTATTTAGCATTCTTTTGACGTCACATGCTTTTTCGCAGACATCGGTAACTATCCCCGCCGATACGGCACATTGGGATTTGCAGGGAAAAGCAAAAATAGCCGACTATCAGGGACATTCGTGTATTTTCCTGGAAGGCGGCGTGGCGGTTTTGAAAGAAATTGAAATCCGCGACGGCGTGATCGACGTCGATATCAATGCTCCGATTGCTCCGAAAGGTTTTTTTGGAATTGAGTTCCGCGCCACTGCCGACGGGCTTCATTCTGAATACGTGTATCTCCGACCGCACAAGTCCGGCCTTCCTGACGCGATTCAATATACGCCCGTGCTGAATACCGGACTTAATTGGCAGATTTACAGCGGACCGGGATTCACCGCCGGCATCGATATCCCGAAAGACACGTGGTTCCATCTCCGGCTTGAAATCACAGGCGCGCAGGCCAAACTTTTCGTTGGCGATATGAATAATCCCGCACTGGTGATGAGCGATTTAAAAACGGACGTTCAAAAAGGTCAGATAGCATTGAGCGTTCTCACGGGCCCAACCTATTTCAGTAATTTTCAAATCAAGAAAACGCCCGACGCAGCCTGGAAACATACTTTACCGCCAATGCCGCGCGGCATCCTGACGAAATGGAGTTTGTCACGTGATTACGACGGTTTGAAACGCAATGCGGAAATTCCGCTTACATCCGCTGAAATGGACACGATGCCTTGGCAAAATGTGGAAGCGGAATCGCCCGGATTTGTGACGATCTACCGGTATCGCATGGCACCGCATCTGCGAGTAACATTCGCGACCGATTTTTCAACGCGCCTCGATCCGCAGCCTGGAACTAAGCTCATATACGCACGTACGAATATCGAATCCGATCGCGACCAGGTCAAAAAGCTCCACCTTGGTTATAGCGACGAAGTCTGCGTTTTTCTCAATGGCAAGATCATATTCCAAGGTCGCAGCGCACAAAACTTCCGCGACCCGGGTTTCCTCGGAATCATGGATCCGGAAAACGACGCAGTCTATCTGCCGCTGAAAAAAGGCCGTAATGAACTGGTATTGGCTATCCGTGAACTCGGCGGTGGATGGGGATTTATTGGAAGACTGGATGAATGAGATAGATTAAGGAATCCGTGAAACGTGTAAATTTCTCCTTGTTTTTTTCCTGCTCACTTCGTATCATTCGCACGTTTCACGGGCTCTTAGCTCAGCGGTTAGAGCAGAGGACTCATAATCCTTTGGTCCGGGGTTCAAATCCCTGAGGGCCCACCACTTCTGATGAATCATACGCGAATGAACGATATTCATTGTACAATGGAAACAATTTCAATTGTTCGGCGTATTGCTTTTGATCCGATTTCTTCATAAAACATCACATCACACATCATCACTATCAATCGAAAGTTGATCTATGCCCTACCGCATCCTCGTCGGCCTCATCTTTTTGAGCGTTATTGGTTGCTCGAATAAAAAGCCTCTGCCTGTCGATCCTGACTACGTCCAATCAATTCAGGAATGGCACCAGAAACGTATCGCTCGCCTGAAAACAGAAACAGGTTGGCTGAATTTAGTCGGATTACTCTGGCTCAAAGAAGGTGAAAATACTTTTGGAAGCGATTCTTCGAATGCCATCATCTTCCCGCCCACGGCGCCTGCAAAAGCTGGAACGTTCATCTTGCATGACGGACACGTATCGATCCGCGTGAATAAAGGTGTCGATATACTATCGAATGGAAAACCAGTCAAAGAAATGGCGCTCAATTCCGACGCCGATTCCAATACCACGCGTCTGGAAATGGGATCGTTTCGTTTTAACATCATTAAGCGCGGACACGAATACGGAATCCGCCTGCGGGATCTCGAAAGCCCATTGGTAAAGAACTTCACCGATATCGAAACCTATCCTATCGATCCGGCGTGGCGCGTGGAAGCGCATTTGGAACCGTATGATCCGCCGAAACAGATATTCGTCCCGACAGTTCTGAACACGATCGATACGACGGAATGTTTTGGCGCTGTCGTGTTCGAACTCGACGGCAAAACGTATCGCATCGATCCTGTCGCCAAAAAAACGGATGACGAACTTTTTCTCATCTTCGGCGACCAGACAAACGGTAAAGAAACCTACGGAGGCGGACGATTTATCTACATTCCAAATTTCGATTCAACCGGAAAAACTATTTTGGATTTCAATAAAGCATACAATCCTCCGTGTGTCTTTACCGAATTTGCAACTTGCCCTCTCCCGCCTCAACAAAACAAGTTACCGATTCAAATCCTAGCCGGTGAAAAAACCTTCGGTCACCGTAAACATTAAATTACGTTTAAGAATTTGTAAATAAAAAAAGGAATTTTACTTCGATCGTAAAATTCCTTTTTTGTTTTCCCCCATCTTTAAAATTCCAAAAAAACATAAAAAATGTGTAAAAAGAGGAATCGGTTTGCAGAAATTTTAGAATTACCTAATCCGGTGAACTTTCGGGTAGTTTTTCTTAATTTTTGACCAAAGTTTAACCGATTTTGTAAACATTGTGACGAAATCAGACTTACTGGCGGTTTTACCGGCAATACTTGTCTATCAAACTTACCAAAGTCGATTGTCTCATTTTGATACGAAATTAAAAAGTTATACACTTATTTTACTTGCACTTGCGCATAATCACACTGTTTATGTGCGATCCATCACGAGCCTAAATCAAAAATACTGAATTTATCGAATTACATATTTCGGCCTACGAATTGCTTAATAAGATTGGTGAAAGGACTTGATGTTTATATGTTCGATACGCCTAACAAAATAAAAAAAATCCTCATTGCTGAAGATGACGTTAATATTCGTCTTCTCACTCAGCAGATGCTGGAAGCTTTCGATTATGAAACTATTGCAGTTGAAAACGGGCTGGCAGCATGGAATCTTTTGGAAAAAGAAGAATTTGATCTCGTACTGACCGATATTATGATGCCGATGTTGAGCGGAACTGATTTGGTCAAACGTATACGGGAAAGTAAAAATTATCTTTTACCGATCATTGTCGTTTCGGGGTCGCATGTGGATTTATTTGACACGATGGAAGTTGGCAATACAAAGACATTGGCAAAACCGTTTCAATTGGAAACGTTAATCCGGTTGATTCAATCGTTTGAAACGCACATCGTGATTCCGGCTTAGCGTTTATTTTTCTACGTTCACGAGCAATACTTCATCACTATCGTCGCATTCTTTCATTTTCACGCGTATTTCTTCATTCGAAGACGTGGTCACAACTTTTCCGACGTAGTCGGGCTGTATCGGCAATTCACGCCGGCCGCGATCGACAAGTACAGCAAGTTCGACGCGATTTGGCCTGCCGAAATCCATGATAGCATCGAGCGCCGCACGGACCGAACGGCCTGTGAACAGCACATCGTCCACGAGTACGATATTCATTTCATTGACGTCAAACGGGACTTCCGTACTCTGCACCATCGGCTGTTTGAGCCTTGCGCGCGTGTCATCTCTGTAAAAACTCACGTCAAGAATACCGACTTTGACGAGAACTTTCTCATATTCCTGAATTTTCTCCGCAATTCGTTTGGCCAAAAATTCGCCGCGTGTGCGCATACCGATAATCGCGAGGTTATTGGCACCGCGATTCTTCTCGATGATTTCATGCGCGATGCGGGATACAACGCGTTGCAGATCGGTTTCGTCCATAACTTTGGATTTTACCGTGTAATTGCTTTTATACAAATTCATAAAGACTCCCCGTAAGTACTCGACCTCAATGTACGAAAAAAAATCCGATTTACAATTGAGTTTCCGTTTTAACAAAACGGTGGCTTTGGGCGATGATCATTTCAGCGATCAATAAAATTACGGCACCCAGCAGCACCCATTTCCATAATTCCGTACCGAATCTTGATTTTAAAATAATATCGTCGATCGGATCGTTTTCGTTGTGGACCGCATACCCGTTATCGCCCAATACGGCCTTCATTTTTTTCTCCGCGACTTTAATAAGTTTATTTTCCGACGGATCAACATTCGCATCAAATCTTTCCATCAGGCGATCATTGAGATACAACGCATAATTGTCGGATATTTCAACTCTCGGAAGTTCAATCAGCGCTTCATTGCCCATCGGTTTGACTTTGGGAATCAGTTCCCGCCCCTCGCTGCCTTTAATAACGATATTCTGCGAGGCGCTGGCCTGCAAGCGAAATTCTACAGGATCGCCGACAATAAATTGTTTCATCTCTCCGCGCCGTTTTGAATAAAGATACGAAACCGATCGGTTGATCAGCGGCGCAAAGATTCCTTTGACAGCAAGGTCGGATGACTCGAGATCCACACCGGACGCAAACAGAAAAACCGTTCCGTCACCGACCGCCCTTTCTTCCATAAACGGCGTATTCGTCGTGAGCTGAATAATGGTTTTACCCGAACCGCCGCTGTTTTCGATTTTGAAATATTTTTCAAAACGCGGCGACTCGACCGACCGATCGTTTTTGTTTTTTCCGCCGGAATCGAACATACCGGCGATCACAGGATGGGAATAGTCGATTTTACCAAATTGAACGAATTGTTGCGCAGCGCTTTGGTCGATCCACTGCGTCATCTGCCCGATACGCCATTTCTGCAACAATGTATTATAACTTTTTGAATCCGCGCTTTTGCCTGGAAAGATCATGACGCCGCCGCCTTTGGCCAAAAACGATTCGATCAATCGCCCGTGCGAATCTTCAAACCGCGTGATATTCGAAAAAACAATCACGTCAAAATCATTCAGATTCAACGCCGCCAGCTTACCGGGCGAGGAACGTTCCGTACGAATAACCGAAGTAAAATCGCCGCCGGGATTCAATGCAATCGCGAGAAACTCCACGTCTTCCGGTTGCTGTCCTACCAGCAAAACAGAGATTTTTTCAGGTACGTAAACATGAAAAAAACGTTTGTTATCGGCTAGATACGGATCGTCATCCAGTTCAACATGACCGGCGAGAAATCCTGTGCGTTGCGGCGTGATTTTAATATCAAATGTTCCGGCGTCCGATCCAGCCAGGCTCAGAGTCGATTGCGCAACACGTTTGCCGTCGAGATACACGCTCATCGGAAGCTCATCAACGCCTTGCGTGCCATAATTTTGTACTTCAACTTGTACATCAATCGGTTTGTTTTTCTCGACGATCTTGCTGAGTACGGTCACGGCCGTGATGCCGGTATTACGTATATCCGGTACGGCAAAGTCGATAAATATCGGCTTAACGGCTTCCGGATCGGCAAGGGATTCTTGCTGTGCGCTCCAACCGTTTTCCTGCATATCGCTTAATACATAAATTTCGCGATTGACATTTTTGGCCGAACTGAGCAATTGCCTTGCTTTGAAAATGGCCGCAGGAATATCGGCTGATTGATAAAGCCACGACAGGTTTTTTGCTTGAAGCTTCAGTTCACTAAAATTTCTCGTAAAGCCGTTATTCTTTTCCGAACCGGCTGCCGGAAGAATGAGCGCTTCATCTCCTTCTTTAAGATAATCGATAATTTGTGACGTTTTCATCTGCATCCGCTCGAATACGGAACCGTTGTCGCTGACGTATGAAGCGCTGGCAGAATTGTCGATGATAATTACAATGGAGGTTTTGGCATGCGCATCCACAGTTCCGGATGATCCAGCTTTCGACACAGGCCTTGCGAAGGCCAGCACCGCGAGTAACAGAACCAACGTTCGCAGAATCAATAAAATGATCTGCTGAAGTTTGACACGTTTGATTTTTTTGTTCTGAAGAATTTTAAGAAATTCGAGCGAACTGAAAGGAACAACTTGCGTTTTCTTCCGGTTGAGCAAATGGATTATCACCGGAATTAACGCCAAAGCGACGGCGGAAAGAATAAGAGCATTTAAAAAAGTAACCATATTACCTAGCGTTTCGCAGTGTCGGAACTGATACGTCCGTCGAACATTTTAATTACCCGGTCGGAGCGCTCGGCCAATTGTTCGTTATGCGTCACAATGACAAAAGTCTGCTGATATTTTTTACTCAATTCAAAAATCAGGTTGTGCAATGACTCACTCGATTCACGATCCAAATTGCCAGAAGGTTCGTCCGCCAGAACTAACCGCGGACGATTCATCAACGCGCGCGCAACGGCTACCCGCTGCTGTTCTCCGCCTGAAAGTTCACCCGGCCTGTGAGTCAGACGCTCGCCAAGCCCGACATTTTTCAATAATTCTTCCGCACGCTTTGAAATATCCGATCCTTTTTTTCCGGCAATCAGCGCCGGCATCAAAACATTTTCCAACGCCGTAAATTCCGGCAACAGGTGATGAAATTGAAAAACAAAACCGATGCGTTCGTTGCGTAATTGTGCCATTTGTTCGTCATTCATCGTTGCGACAGGAACACCGTCGATCTCGATATGTCCTCTGGTCGGCTTATCCAACGCTCCAAGAATATGCAGCAGAGTACTTTTGCCGACGCCTGATGGACCGATCACCGTCACAATCTCACCTTCAGCAATGCGAAGATTCACGCCTTTCAGAACGAGCAATTCGCTTTTGCCCATCACATACGATTTATAAATGTCAACCGCCTCGATGACCGCCTTCACGCGCTTCTCCGTCATTTGATTTTTTCCACAACAAAACTCGTTGATTCGGTACCGCTAAATTCGACTTCTTTATTGTCCAACATTCCGACACCGGCCATTTCAGCCGTCACGCCGCCGGTTTTTATTTTCCCTTCGATGATTGAAAACTGATACTCCCCGCTAATTTTAAATAAAAAATTAACCCCGAATTTTCGCTTTCCATCGTCAAACTTCCCATCGCCGCTGACATCGACTAGCAATGAAATTTTGGCAATGCTTCCGTCGACGCTTTCAAGTTTATATTCACCACTGATGGACGGAGACGCAATACCATATTCGTTTCCAAAAAGCTGGAGTAATTTCTCCTTCGAATAATAATCGGTAATTTTCCATTTATCGCCGACCTTAATAGGATCCGACGGCAGCGGAATAAAAACATTCTCAAATAATTTTAACTGCGCGCTGCGGTCTTTTTCTTTGACACCGGCAGATTTTTCATATTTGACCGATTCATTCAGAATTTTGCCAAACCTATCAAAAGCGAAAGCAAACGTTTCTCCGGACAGAACTTTTTGAAGCTTGTATGTTAAATTTTCTCCATCGCGTGTATAGCGCGTCACTTCGATCTCTGCGCTCATGTCATAGATTTCGCCGTCAAACGCCGTGACTTCCTGATACACGTCAAAAGCGGTCTCGCCGTAGGAAGCATTGGAATATACCGGCGAAGTAGTACTAAAGTTTCTGTAAGTACTTGTAGTCACGCGATACTGATCGCCGGGTTTATATTTATAAACCAAGACAACGATTTTACTTTTTTGCGAAAAAACGTTTCCGGCCAACAACATGGCGCACAATCCTGACATCCAAATGATTCTCATGCGATTCCTTATGATTTAAGCGCTTCGATCGGTTGAAGAGCCGATGCTTTACGCGCCGGATAAAATGTCGCAAATAAACATAAACCGAATGCGACGCACACGATGGCAACAAAATCCATCCATTGCAGTTCCATCGGCACGGCGTCCAGAAAAAATACGTCTTCAGGCAGTTTGACCAATTTGAAATGGATTTGCAAAAAGCAAAGAGTATAACCGATTAAACATCCTGTTACAATCCCAATACTGCCAACGGTCAACCCCTGCTGAACAAAAATCCGTGAGATCATTTTAGAATTTGCGCCAATTGTCTTCAAAATCCCGATATCGGATGTTTTCTGCATCACGACCATGATCAGCGTGCTGATGATATTAAAACCGGCCACCATGATTATCATACTGAGCAGTACCAACGACCCCCATTTCTCGACCTGCATGGCGCTGTATAAATCGCTATGCTGATCATACCATGTTTCAACCGTCCAGTCATTACCGAGTTCCTGCGATAACGATCTTTGTTGATCCCACGATTGTTCGATGTCCTGCAATCGTATATCAAATCCGCTGATAGCATCCGGCATTTCAAAAAGTGTCTGCGCGTCAGCGATCGAAATAAAGACGTACGCATTATCGTATTCAAACATATCGGTTCGGAAAATGCCGCTGATAATAAATTTTTTAGCAATCGGCATACTGAAAGGACTCGTTACGCCGACCGGACTAATAACTGTAACGGTGTCGCCCGGACCTAGATCTAATTGAACGGCAAGGCTATAGCCGACAACAATGCCATCGTACGAATTTTTTTGGGCTCCGAAGTCCACGCTTCCGATAACCAATTTATGCCGCAAATCCGTGACTTCTGTAATGGTGCTCTCCGACGTGCCTTTGACGAAAGCAACATGACCGCCGCTTTCGCTGGTGATCATGCCTTTTTCTAAAATATACGGCGACAAACCGGTTATCGGTTTCGCCTCACGCAATTTATCCGCCATCGTTTCCCAGTTTTCAATAGGCGTTTCATGCGGATGCTTGATTTTCAAATGGGCGTCGAATCCGATAAATCTCGAGCGCACTTCCCGTTCAAATCCATTCAGCATCGATAGCACGATAATGATCGCCATCACGCCTACGGTAACGCCGGCTACGGAAATCAAACCAATCAACGTCACAAAAAGATTTTCTCTTCTGGGACGCAAGTACCGCATTGCTATAAAACGCTCGAGTGACACTTTTCAGTTTCCTGTTAATGACTTATTCATAACGAATGGCTTCGACGGCATTAAGCTTCGAAGCTTTTAAGGAAGGATAAACAGTGGCCAGCACGCATAATATTACGGCAAACGTTGCAATAGTAATGAAATACCACAGATTGAGTTGAATCGGCACGGCGTCCATAAAATACACGTCGGAGGACAATGCAATAACTTTAAAGCGCATCTGCCATTCGCATAAAACCCATGCCAGTAAGCCTCCGCAACCGGCGCCCAACACGCCGATCAGAAGTCCTTCGATCATAAAAATCTTCCGGATACCGCGCTCCGGCGCGCCCATCGATTTTAAAATACCGATGTCTTTCGTTTTTTCAATCACGATCATAAATAACGTACCGATAATATTAAAAGCGGCCACCATGATTATCAAGCTAAATATAATCATCATCAGCAGGTTATTGGTTTCGAGCCACCCGAACAGATTACGATGCAGGTCAAACCACGTCCGCGCGTAATGCGGATAGCCGAAAGCTGCCGTCAACGAATCGGCCACATCCGGCGCTTCGTACAGATCATCCAGTTTGATTTCAAATCCGGTAATTCCGCTATGAAAATCGAATAACCTTTGTGCTTCGGCAATATCCACGTACACCAGGACATTGTCATATTCGGCCAAACCGCTCCGGTAAATTCCCGTCACACTAAATTGCCGGACTTTGGGCTGCTCGACAAACGCCAGCGTATTTTTCAAACTAAATAAAGTCACTTTATCGCCGAGAGAAACAAATAATTTATCGGCTAATTTTTTACCTATCAGAATTCCCGGCAACGCGGCGGAACTGTCCGACGGTTTGATCAGATCGATCGGCGAAGCCCCGCGAGAAGCAATCACGTCTTTGCGGATATTCAAAACCTCATTGACCGTTGTTTGATCGATCCCTTTCACGATCACGCCGTCTGTCGCACGTTTGGAACGGATCATGGCTTCTTTTTCGACATAAGGCGAGACGCCGCGAATGTGTCGCATTCCACGGATACGGGAGGCAATACCATCTCGATCATACATCAATCCTGCCCCTTCGAACGTTTTGAATCGCACATGCGCGTCAAAAGAAATGAATTTCAGTCTCATTTCTCTCTCAAATCCTGAAACAATACACAACGTAATGATCAAAGCGGCGGTACCCAAAGCCACGCCGGCAATGGAAATATACGCAATGACGGAAATGAATCCCGTCTTGCGTTTTGTCCACAAATATTTTTTTGCAATGAGGTACGTGTAAGCCATTGGGATTATGGGCTGATTTCTTTTTCTTTCAGGGTCAATTGATGAAACCGTTCACGCATACGGTCGAGAAATATTTTTTTTCCTTCGATTACGCCATATTCAGAGATTTTTGAACGAAGAAGTTCGTGTTCGGTTTCATTATATCCGTTTTCATCGAGTTTTTGTTTAATATCGCCGATTGCCTGCCATTCGCGTTTCGCGAACGATTGATTATTGAGCTTGGCATACAATTTATCCAACCGTTCGCGCAATTCGAGGCTGTTCTTCTCTGCCGAACGTGATTCGGCCAATAAAAAATCAATCGTGATCAATTGACGCTGAATATTGGGAAACTGTTTAAGTTCTTTATCCAGCTCGGAATATTTAACGCGCATATCCGCCAACGCATTTTCTTTTTCGGCAATGGATGAAACCGCTTCTGCATGCGTTTGCTGCTTTAATATTTCCAATTCGGTTTTAAGCTGAACGCCTTCGTCCCGGATTTGATGGAATTGATCCTGTAATTTTTTAAACCGATTGTATTCGCGCACATAATTTTCACGTTCTTTTTCATAATCCGGTTTTTCCGAAGCCTTTAGTCTTTCTTCATTCATCTGCGCGGTCAAGACATTGATTTCTACGCGCAGATCGGATTCCAGCCGGTAAATAACTTTTTCCAGTTCGGCAATCCCCTGCACTAATTCTGCATGAATTTTGCGACGCGAGGCCATGTCCTTTTCTAATTCCCGCCACTTCAAAAGCTCCTGATACTGCTGTTCAATCTCAGATTGCTCCGAAAGCCATTGCGCCAGTATTTTTTTTTCTTCGGCAATCCATTGACGCAATTCATCATTTCGATCCATGACACAACCCCTGAGATCGCTTACCGATTCATTCAATATGATGCTGAAATATAATTGAATATTGAATAAGATGGAACTTTGCGTTAGATTCGGACGAGTCAATGATACTATCGCATTGAGTAAAAATCAAGCTAAACTATTAGCATACTTGGAATTGAGAAGGAAAGGTTAATTTGTCAAAAACGTACCCTACCCAGGAAACCAAAGAACGGGCATTGCTCGTGGGTATCCAGTCGCCGGCTTCGTTATTTCCGGTCGATGATTGTTTGGAAGAATTAGCACTGCTGGCCGACACAGCCGGTGTTGACGTTATTCTCACGGTCAAACAAACGCTCAAACATATTGATGCCGGAACATACATCGGCAAAGGTAAAGTTCAGGAGATTGCCGATAAAGTTGTCGAAAATAAAATCCAGGTCGTTATCTTCGACGATGATCTATCGCCCGCACAGACCAAAAATCTTGAAAAATCCATTAAGTGTAAGATCATCGACCGGAGTGCGCTCATTCTCGATATTTTTGCCAAACGCGCGCGAACGCGCGAATCCAAAACGCAGGTAGAACTGGCACAGTTGCAGTACCTCCTTCCCCGTCTGACGCGGATCTGGACGCACCTTGAACGTCAGGCCGGCGGCGGCGTTTTCACCAAAGGCCCCGGCGAAACGCAGTTGGAAACGGACCGGCGGCTCGTCGGCCAGCGCATCGCCGTGCTCAAAGAGGAACTGAAGAAAATCGAATCACAGCGAAAAGTCCAGCGCGCCAGCCGGGACGGAATTTTTAAAGTCGCTCTCGTCGGATATACGAATGTCGGTAAATCCACACTGCTCAATACATTGTCCGATGCAGGTGTGTTTGTAGAAAACAGGCTCTTCGCCACTCTTGACGCGACGTCACGAAAAGTATTTCTCAGCAAAGATTACGAATGCATCATTACCGACACGGTCGGATTTATCCGTAAATTGCCACACGATCTCGTTGCCTCATTTCGTTCAACACTTGAAGAAGTGCATGAATCGGATGTGTTGCTTCATGTGGTCGATTTGGGCAATCATTTATTTGATGAACAAATGGAAACCGTGCAAACCGTTTTGGCCGAACTCAAAGCCAGTGAGAAACCTACGATCGTTGTTTTCAATAAAGTCGACCGTATTACCGACGATACTTTGCTAACGCAAATGAAAAAGCGATTCCCGGGAAGTATTTATATTTCTGCAGCACGGCGAATTGGAATTGATAAGCTCAAAAACGCTCTGATCGCGCAATTGCAAAATGACTACGTCGTCAGAACGATCAAAATGGATGCAACCGACGGGAAATTATATTCCATGGTCCGGCATCTGACCGAAATTCTCGATGAGACTCATAAAGAAACCCGGTTGACCATCAAATTTCGCGCGCGGAAAGAAGACGCTGAAAAGATCGAACGATATCAACAAAAATATAAAGACCGCGAAAAGATCAGTTCTGACGTGTCGTAGCATTTAAGTTCAGTTTATAAAAACAGTTAAGATCGATCATTATTATATTTTTTGTTGCTATTGCGGGCAACTTGCGCTATTTTATTACCATAATTAAAACCCTTTCTTGCAGACCCATATCTGAGTATACTAATTGCGCTTCTCCATTAACAAAATAATCTATTGCTGCATCCTTTCCGGGTGGCTAATTGGTGCTTTGCCCGGATTTGCACAGCGCGGTGATGCCGGTACGACGAGTATTTTCATGGAAACCGGCCTGGGCGCACGTGCGCAAGGATTCGGCCAGGCATTTACCGCCATCGCCAATGATGGCTCGGCAGTCTTCTGGAATCCGGCCGGACTGGATTATATCACGCAATCGAACGTCGTTGCCTATCACTCTACACTCGTTG